>VFZK01000132.1 GCA_016871215.1 Acidimicrobiia bacterium
TGTCGATTGGCACCTGCTATACTCCGTGCGTTGCTCAATTCCTGGTTAAGGCGGCCTTGCTATGCTGGTGTTGTCAAGGAAGAAGGACGAAAAACTGATGATCGGGAATGAAATCGAAGTCCAGATCGTGAAGATCAGCAAGGACAGCGTTCGGATCGGCATCAAGGCCCCAAACAACGTTTCGGTTCATCGATACGAAGTTTATGAAAGCATACGCGAGGCCAACCTCGCGGCGACGAAGTCGCAGCTCCCACCCAAGAAGGCGTTTAAGAGCCTCCTGACCACGCTTGCTCAGAAACCAAAGTAACTGAAAAGGCTCCAGAGCTTCTGGCCGTCATTCCCAGGTGTGCAGTCGGGCTTAACATGTTCCTAGCGAACTCTACCCCGGTCACAGTTCAAGTTGTGGCGTTCGTTCGATGGGTGCTCCAAGGGAGCCATTTCGAGCGAAGCGTCGACCGGGGGCTGCGTGTCGTTCTGCCGAGAGCGATCTGCGCGCCACGTGGGACAGGTCGAACGAGACTGCTTCGTTTTCTGTCGGTTGTGCTGATGCTGGATGGGGTTTGCCTCGGCGCGGGGATTGATGTGCCTCTGAGTGTGCGCGAGACGGCTGGGGTTGGCCGGCATCAGTGGCCGATAAGAACCGGCTTGCCCCTGCCCAAGGGCGCTCTGAAGAGTTTGGAGAAATTGCAGGTGCTGGATGAACGAGGGCAGTTCGTGCCGGCCTTTTTCTCCGTTGCGAATCGGTGGTGGGGAGATGGCAGCATCCAGTGGTTGCTTTGTGACTTTGCGGCCACAGTCGCGGCCAACAGCCAGAGCAGCTATGTCGTTCGTGAGATTGCCGCCCTACCGGAGTTTCCCTCTCCCATGGGGTTTATTCCCCGCGGCAAGGCGTTCGAGGTTATTACGGGACCTCTTCGCTTTGTCATTGGTGGGGAGTCCAACCAGTTGTTCGACCAGGTTTGGGTTGATGAGGGCTGGGGCTACAACTTCAACGAGCAGACGAAGATTCTCGATAGCGGTAATTTCGATCTCGTGTTGACAAGCGAAGGACGCTCCCTCCGCACGAGCTATTGGGCGCCGCCCAGGATCGAGGTCGAGGAGCACAATGCCTTGCGCGCCGTTGTGAAGATTACTGGCGGCTTCGCTTCAGCAGATTCGAAAGAACCTCGGCTGGACTATGTCGCCCGGCTGACGACGCACGGCGGAAAAACCTACGTCAAGCTGGAGTTGACACTATTGAATCGGCGCGACGAGGATTTGCCCATTGATGGGTTGAGCTTGAGATTCAAGCTGAACCTGGACCTGACCGAACAGAAGTTCCAGTTTGGAGGCGAACCCACAGATCACGCTGGGAGCTTCGAAGCAGCAACACAAGCATCCTTGATGCAGGACACAGCTAACTCGTATTCCGTCTTGGGAGCGGTCGCGGCGAAGGGTTCAGGGAAAAGTGAGCGGTTGGGCTGGGTCAATTTGTCGGACGGCGAGCACGGGCTGTCTGCTGCGGTAAAGTGGTTCAGCCAGCTGTATCCCAAGGAACTGCGGGTGCGTAACGATTCGACAGCGGAGATTGAGTTGTTCCCGCCGCGCAAGCCCTCGCAAGTGTTCCCCAAGAGGACTGCCAAGACTCACGAGTTGATGCTTTTCTTTCACGGCAAGCGACAACTGGCTTCTGGGCAAGTGAAGAATGTCATGTTGGGTTTCCAGAAACCGATTTATGCGGTCGCGCCACCCGCTTGGTACTGCTCGGGTACCCAGGTTCTTGGCCCGTTATTGGAGGCTTCATCTGGACTCCTGAAACCCGAGTTCAACGGTTTGAGCGCGAAGCTGGACGGCTGGCTCTTGTCGAGCCGGCGAGCTGTCTTGGAGGCGCGCGACAGAGCGCTTGGCTCGGGCACCACGGAGCCCATCGGGTACGGCGTCTTTCGCTTCGGTCAACCACCGATTCGCCCAGAACGGGAACCCGGCGAAGGGACGGGCGGCGACTTTGTCCATGCTTTGTACCTCCACTTCTTGAGGACGGGTGACCTACAATCTCTCGACTTGGCCGAAGAGACTCAAGCAGCGAATTCGGATGCAGCGATGGCTGCGGAGCGGCCCGGCGATGAGAGTTCGCGCCTTCCACAGTTGCTGGGGCTGCTGGGCAGGTCGCACGAACTGTACGGCGTTGAAGGGCTGCTGGATGGCTATTTGCTCTCAGGCAATCGGCGTTTGCTCAAAGCGGGGCTCCTGCTGGCCGGACGGGTGGCCAGAGAAGGCAGTGCTGTGGGACAAGACTGTGCAGGGGTGGCGAGCCGATTGATGGTGCTGATGAAGGCCTACGAGGTCACAGGAGACCGGCAGTTGCTCGAGGCGACAATGCAGTTGGTCGGAGTACTCTACGCCTGGCAGGATGGCGATCTCGATAGATTGCGGCGTCTCTCGCCTGTGATTGCTTCGCAGTGGCAGGAGAGCTTCAAAGAGGGACTGGGAAGGAACGCCAGAGAAAACGGCGAGGCGTGGAGAGCGCTTCGAAACTACCAAAGGCTCAGCGGCGATCGATCCGTCTTCGCCCGGATCCGCCGCTCAGCCCAATGGATCCAACACAACCCGCGCGAGTGGAACGCGGAAAAAAAGGTGTATCTTGGATCCCCATACGTTGGCCTGATCTTGGCGTCTGGCCTGGCAGCGGCTGCTGAAGAAGCGGAAGGCGAATCCCTGTTGGAGCAGGCCCGCAACGAATTCGAGAGAGCGCTCGATCGGCCTTTGCCTATCGACGATCCAGGTCTCTTTGGTAGAGTATTTGTCTCAGCCCAGTATTTCCCTTGGTTCCTTTCGAAGGCAAGCCCAGCGAAACGAGACGTGAGCGCTCTGGCCGGGCAGCGATAGACTGATGGCCAGGCGGAAGCCGAAAAATCAGGACTCCAACCCAACGAATACAGGGCTTACGGTAATCGCTGCCTCGACGAGCCGAGCGATGTGGAACCCAGTGACGTAATCGAGAGGCCTACCATGGCTGCAGAGTCAGATGTGCTTGTCATTGGCGGGGGCTCAATCGGGGTTTGTACCGCGTACTATCTGGCCAAGCGCGGCCTTGAAGTTCAACTGATCGACAAAGGCGATATCTGTTCAGGGTGTTCGTACGGCAACGCCTGCCTGATCGTTCCCAGCCACGCCATGCCCGTGCCTGCGCCCGGCGTCATCCGCAAGGCGCTCAAGTGGATGCTTAAGGAAGACAGCCCGCTGCTCGTTCGACCTCGCATGGACTGGCAGATGTTCGGCTGGCTCGTGCGTTTTGCTTCGTTTTGCCGGGAAGAACCGATGAAGTGTGCGATTCCCGTCTTGCGGGATCTCGGGCGCGCGAGCCTGGAGCTTTTCAAGGAGTTGGGAGTGGTCGAGGGCTTGTCGTTCGATTTCCAACAGCGAGGCCTGCTGAACGTTTACAGCAGCCATGCTGGATTCGAGGATGGGAAGAAAGAAGCTGAGCTGCTATCCGATTTCGGCTTGGAGCCCAAAGTGTTGACAGGCAGCCAAGCCCGCGAACTGGAGCCTGCCCTGCTGAAGAGCGTCGTGGGCGCCGTCTATTTCCCCGAAGACGCTCACGGGAGCTCTTATGGCTTCGTCACGGCCATGGGTGATGTGATCAAAAAACGTGGAGTTACCGTGCAAACGGGGGCTGAGGCCACAGGCTGGCTGGCGAACGGAGGCAATCTGGCTGGAGTCAAAACCACGCGGGGGGATTACCGTGCCAAGAGTATCGTTCTGGCCATGGGGGCCTGGACTCCACAGCTGGCGCGTCCGCTGGGCTTGAAGATCCCGGTTCAACCTGGCAAGGGCTACAGCGTTACCATGGACAGGCCAGCCGTTTGTCCGGAGATTCCACTCATCCATGTCGAAAGAAAAGTGGCAGCCACGCCCATCGGCAATCGCTTGCGATTCGCCGGAACCATGGAATTCGCCGGCATCGATTTGCAACTGAACCCTACCCGCACGGAAGCTATCCTTCGAGGTGCTGCCGAGGTGATCCCGGCCGCAACGAATCCTTCCAATGTGGAACGTTGGTGCGGTCTCCGCCCGTGCACGCCGGACGGCCTGCCCATCATTGACCGAGTCCCAGGTTTCTCCTCCTTGTACGTTTCGACTGGGCACGCCATGCTTGGATATTCGCACGGTCCCATCAGTGGCAAGTTACTGGCAGAGATCATCACGGGCAGTCCAACATCGTTGCCGGTTGACACGCTCCGCTTTGGCCGCTTTTGAATACCCGAATTGCGATAGTCAAGAGCTGCGGTCACACTCCTGCAAAGGCCGAGAATCCTCCGTCGACCGGAACCACGATGCCTGTGACGAACGCGGAGGCGGGCGAAAGCAGCCACAGAACCGCACCGATCAGCTCTTCCGGATCGCCGAATCGTTTCATGGGGGTATGGCCGAGGATGCTTTGGCCACGTGCAGTCAGTTGGCCCGTCGACACATCGGTCAGCATCGCCCGGTTCTGTTCAGTCAGAAAGAAGCCAGGCGCAATTGCATTCACCCGAATACGCGGCGAGTATTCCTGCGCCATATGTACGGCAAGCCAAGTGGTGAAATTGCTGATGCCCGCCTTGGCTGCGGAATAGCCCACCACCCTCGTCAGCGGACGCAACGCAGCCATCGAAGAAATGTTCAGGATGACACCCTCGCCTCGTTCGACCATCTGCTTTCCGAAAGCCTGGCAAGGCAGGACGGTGCCTGTCCAGTTCAAGTCGAGAACATTGCGCAGCCCTTGCGGCGTCAGCTCGAAGAACGACTGGTCTTGACGGGTCGTCGCCTGTGGCTGATTGCCGCCTGCGCCGTTGATGAGGCCATCAACCTGGCCAAACCTTTCGACTACGGTGGCAGCAGCGCGTTCCAGGCTCGCTCGGTCGAGGGCATCGCTGACCGTGACGAGCGCACGTCCCGGATCCGGCAGACGCGCCGCTAATTGGTCTCCCTTGTCCTTGTTTCGTACAACCAGGACCACATTCGCACCGCAAGCGTTGAGCGTTACCGCCATGCTGCTGCAAAGCACGCCAGTCGCACCGGTGATGGCTACTGTCCGGCCTGTGAAGTCGTAGAGCTTGGTTACGTCGGAGAGGTTCATGGGAGTTTTCGCTTGGAGAACGGGCGGCGATGCCAGGTCACTGGGTTGACTGCCGGTGCGGCTCAGCCGCCGTCCAACATCGAATTGGAGTCAAGATCAACGCTGAGTTTCCTGTGCGTGCAGCGATCGGAACGGGCTGAAATGCTTGTCGAAGTGCCTTTCTAACATCGAGTAGTAAACCTCTTCATTGCCGCGCAAGGTCTCGAAGATCGGTTCGCGAAAAGAGGGGTGGTTTAGGACAGACCCGAAAGTGACGTGCAGAATCTCGCGGCTGTCGAACCTGTCGAGCAGAGTTACCAACTGGTCGTCTGGAAGGGAGATGGGGTCCGCCATCTTGGCGACTTCGGCTGAAACGTGGTAGCTGGAACGATCGGAAGGATAACGTTCGGCGGCGAACTGGGCAATCTCTCGAAACAGAACCGGATTGACGCTCGCGATGGCTCGAAGCGCTTCCAGATAACTCGTCCCTGCTGTTTTCAGATGCACGAGATCTCCGGCAACTCGGGCGGCCACCGGATAGACGCTGAACTTATCGGACCCGGAGTGAAGACTCAACTTGTACGGGCCGAAGGTCTTGGAAACGGCTAGATGCCGCGCGAAGGAACGCTCGAACTCGTCCAGGTTCCCCAGGAAGTCGACACCCTTTTCGAACGTGCCGACGTACCTGGGAGCAAGACTCACCCACCGCACACCCAATCGCTGCAACTCGTGCGCGATATAGACATGTTCGGGGAGGGAAGTGATAGTGTCCGTTTCGTCCACGCTCATCTCGAGCTCGAAAGGACGCCCTTTCATCACCATCGCGAGGTGGCGATACATCTTCACCGTGTGGGCGACGACGCGACCGTACTTGGCGGCCGCTCGAAGGAGGTCTGTGCGGCTGATGTCCAGCCTGAATCCTTCCAAGTCAATCGGTTTTCCGGTGAGCCTGTCCTGCAGTGATTTCCAATCGCTTTCAAGTTCGTTCCAAGGAAGTGCCTCAACCTTGCGAATCAAGGCATCCGGCGACGCCGCATCAGCTCCATTGTCAACGTACTCTCCGGGGTCGATCGTGTAGAACGTATAGCCTGCCGCGCTACAAACATCGACATCGGCAATCGTTTTCAGGTGATCTGCATCGGCGCCAAACCCCTCTCGCCAGCCTTCCTGGAATACGCCCCACAGGGCGTCGTCCATGACTTGTCGGGGGGTGCGGCCTGTCCGGGCGTTCTCGCGGATGGACTGCTGGGCCAGGATCGGCGCCATGTCGGACTTGCGAATTGCTCGAATATGGCCTGGCGTGGCCATCCCTAGCCGATCGCCGCAACCCGCCGATTTGCGCAAACCAAGTGGCACGGGTACCAGGAAGGGCAATGCCTTTTTCAAGGCCACCGCGTTGGCAACGCTCGTCGGACCTATTGTCAAGATTGCTTCCTGGTTTCCGACGAGCAGGCGTTGTGTTTCACCCGATATGTCGTGGCGCGAGGCTGAAGACGCTAAGACACCCACCGACTTCTGTTCTTTCTGGCAGCCCAAGAAAAAGACGCATCGGCCGGCGGCGGTGATAGATTGTGGGTAAACGCTCGACCGCGTAACGCTTTCCAACTCACCAGCGAGAGCCTGAGTCTCTGGCTCGCCGCGGCGGGGATAAAGTGTTTCGTGGCTCAGAAGTGCTGGCAGTGAAGGGGTCATCAGTGAGAGGGTTCTACACGACGTTTCGCCAAGCGCCTTGGCCTTGCATGGAAAAACAGGTGTCCGATCTCGAACAAGTATAGTCGTGAGAGATCAAAGGGCCGGTGGCTTCCGTCTCCCGCAGGCATCCAATCCGTTTCACGGGTTCAGTTGCTTCATAATGCCCGATGGGCTGGGTCGACGACCGAAGCACCCGCGGTGTCGCACGCCTCTCTCAAGGTTTTCTCCCTCGCGATCCCACCAGAGGCGCGGTACGGCTTTGGGACTGGAGCACCCAGTCTTTTCTAGGCTCGAGCAGTTGAAAACCAACCATCCGTCGCACGTTCTTGTAGTCCTCTTTGACCCAGACGACCCGCACCAGCGAAACGAAACCCTTCGGTCCGGTCAGCTTGAGGGTGGACCCGACCTTGATCTCCCACTTGGTCGAGAAACTGCCTCCATTGCTTCCAACATCGGTGGTTTCGATGTGGTCTTCGAACTGGGTACCGTACTGATCCCGGCCCGCCACTTTGAACCGTATCTTGAGGTGGACGCGCTTGGATCTTCTCGCAATGAAGTTTTTGACCGCCGGCTTCTCTCTCTTCATGAGTTCATGGGGAATTGCTGGAACGGCGAATCCAGTTGCGTATCTTAGAGTTTCCCAAAACCCAACTCAAGCCAAAAGCCTTGCGAAGGCGGAGTCTGAGCCTTCGTTACGGCGAGCCGAGCCATAGGTGATGAAAGCAGGGAGACCGCCGACTTGTAGCATCTCAGTGTTGAGACCGAGAATGGCGCGCGACGAGGTACCCGATGCGGCGGCAGTGAGGAAAGCATTGCGGCTTCCTGGACCGCGGCTGTCGAGACGGGACAAAAAGGGAGATCGAACCTTGGACCGCGCGTGTTTCCTTGCATCCCGCTTTGCTGCTCGCGACAATTTCGATCATACTTCAGGCAGATGTTGTCGCAGGTCGCTCACGCGAATGGAGGGTCGAGCAACGCGAATGAAGGTCACGGGTTTGCACGCTTGGTTGATCTCGGTACCGCTTGCCGAGCCTTGGCGCACTCGCATCGCGGTCGGGGAGTGGGTTTGCTACAAGCAGGACTCTCTAGTCGTTTTCGCGACAACAGACCAAGGCCTCACAGGCTACGCTGCGGGACCGCCGTCGGCGAATCTCGCTCAGCTCATCAATCGAAACCTCCGGGCAGCGGTCGTCAACACCGATCCGGCCAAACTCGAAACGCTGAGAAAGAAGGTTTTTGTTCGGCGTCCTCAGTTCCCGGGCCTCGCTCAGGCATTCGCCATGGTCGAGGCTGCTTTGATCGATTTACACGGTAAGATCGAAGGGTGCCCGGCTTCGAAAATTCTGGGTACGCCACGGCTGAAACGGATTCGTCTGGTGGCCAGGTCTCTGGGTTTCCTGGATTCGAACCAATGTGAACAAGAAGCGGCTGCAGCAGGGCAACAGGGGTTTGGTACTTATCGTTTCCGGCTCGGACATGGGTGGGTCGGCGATCGCGAAATGCTCGGCCGAGTTCGGCATGCGTTGCCAAGTGACTGCCGAATGGTGGCCGATGCCCAAGCTTGGTGGCAGATGGGCAGTCCCGTTTACCCGGAGATGGAGCGCATGGCCTGGGTAGAGAGTTTGCCGGAATTGGCGCCGCTCTGGCTTGCCGAGCCGTTCCAGCCTGGCGACCTGCCGTCGTGCGAAGCGCTGGTCGGACGCAAAGCCGTGCCGATTGCGTCTGGCGAACATGAAGCAGGTTTCGACGGGCTGAGGATGCTTGCCGGCCATGGAGTGGACGTTTTGCAGGTTAACGTGATGCAGTTCGGTGGCTTGTTTTCGGGCCGATCTAGTCTGCAGGCACTCGCCGCCGATGGGAGACGCTTTGTGTTAGCTGGGGCAGCAACGCCTCTCGAAGTGGTCGCTTTGGCCCAGCTGGCAAGCGGTTTCGACGATGGCGTCTGCGTCGGCGTCGAGTGGCCCTTCTGCAGTGCCAACCCCGGCAGCGCGCCTCTGGCGGCTGAATTATTGAAGGCGCCCCTCGAAATCGAGCACGGGTTCCTGCGGCTGCCCGAGGCTCCAGGCCTAGGAGTGCAGGTCAATGAGGCCCTCGTTCGGCGGTTTCCCTGGAAGCCCGGGGCAAGTAGCGCGGTGCTCTGAGCTTTGCGCTTAGAGCGTGTGGCATCAAAAGTGCGTTTCGCCTATCGAAACGCGGAGGACAGACAGCAAGGAGTTCATTTCAAAGGTCTTTCAAGGAGAGCGCCATGGAAAAAATTGCAAAGTGCCTGGCTATTTCTGCACTGGCTCATCTTCTTCTCATGCCGTTCGCGGCTGCCAACCCGCAAGCGGATGCGGAAAAGAAACCTGAGCTGGTACAGGCCGTCAAGGCCATCACAGGTACGCGTCCCAGCCTCGGAATTACCTACCCAGAGGGCGTGACCATCACTGTCAAGTTTCAAGGAACCCAACGATTGCCATTCGCGGTCGGAGAAGCCAAAGTGGAGAGAAAAAGGGGAACAACCGAGATCGAGATCGAGCTCGAC
The DNA here is from genome assembly GCA_016871215.1 of Acidimicrobiia bacterium. Taxonomy (GTDB): domain Bacteria; phylum Acidobacteriota; class Terriglobia; order Versatilivoradales; family Versatilivoraceae; genus VFZK01. The sequence continues at coordinate 9,294 of VFZK01000132.1, forward strand.
GAAGTGAAGCCTGCTTCGCTTTTTGGCGGAGACTACAACACGTATGTGTTGTGGACGGTTTCTCCAGAGGGACACACCGTGAATGCTGGTGAATTCATTGTGAGGGGCAACCGTTCCAAACTGAACGTCACGTCCACGCTCGAGACGTTTGGAATGTTCATTACGGCAGAGCCGCACTATCTTGTTCCCTATCCCAGCCGGTTTGTCGTGATGGAAAACACGCGGCCAACCCACAAACTGGGAGGTGTGGTGGGCGAATCGCAAATCAAGTATCGCGAATCCGAAGGGATTTACAATTTCGAGCGGGAGACCCTCAGCAAGGCTGCTGAAGCCAAGACCGAAGTTCGAACGGATATTGCCCAGGCGCGCACGGCCATCCAGCTCGCTGAGCGAGCTGGGGCAGCCAAGTTTGCGGCCCAAGAATTGAACCGGGCACGGGAACAGCTGCTGAAGGCTGAGCAAGGGCAGGCGGTTGGCACGGGCGTTGGCACGCAGATGATTCAGGGCAAAGAAATCGTACGATTGGCCTTCGAGGCGCAGAAACTGGCAGAAGAGAGAACGTTCCAGGCAGCGCTGGATGCGGAGCGGAAAGCCAATGCCGATGAAGCTGCACGGCTTGAGAGGAACATTCAGGAAGCGCAGACCGAGGCTGAGAAGGCTCGTTTGCTCGCTGAGCAACGCAAGCTTCAGTTCGAGATGGAGGAGCGGGCGCGCCGGGCGAGCGAAGAAGCCAAGGCCCAAGCCGAACGTGACGCGCAGGCGGCGCTAGTGGCGAAACGCCAGGCCGAGGAAGCCGCGGCTAAGGCTGCAGCCGATGCCGAAGCGGCGCGTCTGGCCAAGGCGCAAGCCGATGCGGCTGCTCTCGCGGCCCAGCAGCAAGCTGACGCGGCCAAACGCCAGGCCGAGGAAGCCGCGAACAAGATGCAGGCGGCCCTGAGCAAGGTGGTCGAAACCCGCCGCACCGCCCGCGGGTTGATCCTCAATCTCCCAGACATCTTGTTCGAATTCGGCAAGGCCAATCTGAAGCCAGAAACGCGCGAAGTGCTGGCGAGGGTCTCGGGCATTCTTCTAGTGGCATCGGGATACCACTTGAGCATCGAGGGGCATACCGACAACGTCGGTTCCGACGACTACAATATGAAACTGTCTGAAGCCCGCGCCCAAAGCGTGCTGGACTATCTCTTCCAGGCAGGTGTGTCGCAAGACATCATGAACAAGAAGGGCTTCGGAGAATCGCAGCCCCGCTCGTCGAACGACACAGCGAAGGGCCGCCAGGAGAACCGGCGCGTCGAGATCGTGATAGAGGATAAGGAAGGAGACCTGAAGCTTTGAGGCTCGGTGGCCTTACCTTGGTCGCCAAACGGCACCTGAAGCCAAGTACGCTGGAGACCCAGCGGACATGCTGCACCGCCAGGGTTGATCAGAAGCGTGGACGAGCGCGCGGGATCAGGCCAATCAGTTTTCGTGGCAGATTCTGACGAGAAGGTGGGTTTCATTAGCCTCGAGTTGTTCATGATTGAAATTGAGACGGCCTGTTCTTGAGAGACGTTCCTAAATGACTCTACTAACCAAGTTGATTCTGCCGCTTGTGGTCTTCGTGGGGCTGGTTCTCCTGACTAGCCCGGCGATGACTTCGGAGCAAGCCGGGGAGGAGATTCTCGGTCTTGTCGTTGACCAAGCTGGGCAGCCCATTGTTGGAGCCCTTGTCGGAGCGTTGGACCAATCTGCAACTGGGCTGAAAGACGCGAAGACGGATGGTGCAGGCAAGTTTCGAGTGACCGGGCTTAGCCGCGGCGTGGTCTACCGCTTGGTCGTGACCAAATACGGCTACAGCCAGGCGACGCTTGGCGACGTGAAGCCGTCGGCCCAAGAGGTTCGAGTACAGCTCAAGCGCGATGAAAAAGTGATCAGCCGTCCAGCCAGCGCACCGCCGCCCTCGCCTCCTCCACAACCCGAACCGAAAACCCCAGACGGTGAAGAGGTGCCTTTTACGCTTTCGGTAGCTGTCGAGGAGATCTTGTTGAACGTCTCAGTCGAAGATTCGGTGGGTCGGCCGATCGCGGATCTGGCGAAAGAAGACTTCAGCGTCTTCCAGGATGGTGTTGCCCAGGAGATCAAATACTTCGGGCACGAGAACGTTCCGATCAGCGTCGTTCTGTTGATGGACAGCAGCGGAAGCATGGAGGGGTCACCGCTTGTGGAGGCGAAGGTCGCGGCGCTGGCGTTCCTGAACGAAACCCGGCCTCATGATGCCGTGAGCCTGGTCGCGTTTAACGACAAGGTGGAAGTGGTCCGGCCGTTCACCACGGAAATGCTCAAGGTCCGCACCGGCGTGCATTCGCTGGCACCGCGGGGTGGGACGGCTCTGTATGACGCAATTTCGAAAGCGGTCGATCTGCTGGAAGCTGCGCCACACCCTCGTCATGTGATTGTTTTGTTGAGTGACGGGAAGGACGAAGACAGCGTTGCCAAGTTTCCCGCGATCGACAAGAAAATCCAGGTAAGCGACGCGGTCCTTTTTTCTATCGGAGAGTATGCGGAGCTGGATCGGAAGCTCTTCATGAGCGGCAAGAAACACTACAAGTTGCCCGAACTCGATGTGAATCTGAATCCGGTTTGGGTGCTGCGCTATTTCGCGGATCTTTCGGGCGGGCGCGCTTACTTCCCCAAGTTGGGCGAGCCGCTCGAGCCCTTCTTTTCCCGGATCGCGCGTGAGCTGCATCAACAGTATGTGGTCACTTACCAGCCCGCAGGCGTTACTGGCAAGGGCCCGTTCCACACGATCGACGTGCGTGTGAAAAATTCGCGCTACCCGTCGCTCAAAGTGCGAACACGCAAGGGATATCTGGATCGCAACCCTCGCCCCTAGGCATAGCAACCCAAAATCGCTCGGAGATAAACCCCATGACCACACTCCAGTTCCTTGGAGCTGCCGGATGTGTGACAGGATCACGCTTCATGCTGGAATCGGGCAACGACCGGGTTCTGGTAGATTGCGGCCTGTTTCAGGGAACCAAAGAATTGCGACTGCGCAATTGGTCTCGGTTTCCGGCGCATCTCCAAAGTCTGAAACACCCAGATTATGCGCCGAGCGGGCTTATAGCGACTGAACCGGAACGGAGGGATTGAAAGGAAAGCGGGAGTGCCCTAGGATAGGCGGTTTGCAAAGACGACCTAT
>VFZK01000133.1 GCA_016871215.1 Acidimicrobiia bacterium
AACCCACTCAGGTACCCGTGGATGACAATGCGGTCAAAGCAGTGGTATACAAACACCAGCAGGCTGCCAAACAGCTTTGCGAACAATTCCATCGGTCGTCTCCTTTGATCCTGCCTCGATAACAAGATCATCGTACAGCCGACCGATGGAATCAAAATTTCAAATATGTTTGGCTAGCCTTCGTCTTGTGCGTTTGCAATGGACATCTTCTCCAGTGGAATAGCCGGCACAAAAAGGGCGCCAGTATCGCTTGGAAGCTTCGCGACTGTCAAACGGAAGGCCAGCACTTCGCCACACCTCGAAGGGTGCGTGCCTTTCCTGACGGCTCAGCGACCCCGTTCATTGGCCTTTCTCTTGCACGCCTCTAGCTCTTCCCCTATCATGCCGCAGAGCGTCAACAGCCGAATGGGACGATTGGCTTCTACCTCGACTCACTTAAGAAGGCACGTTATGAAAGACCTCTTCGTCGGCGACCTCCAGGCAAATCAGTCCATCACGACCACGTTTCTGGTGAAATCCAAAGAAGTGAAGTCGAAGAAGACGGGAGAGCCTTATCTAGCGTTGACGCTGGGAGATCGCAGCGGCGAGCTCGAAGCGAAGATGTGGGACAACGTCGAGGAAGTCGAACCCACTTTCGACCGTGACGATTTCGTCAAAGTGAAAGGGCTGGTCCAAATCTATCGAAATCGGCCGCAGCTCACGATCCACAAATTGCGCCCTTGCCAGGATGCCGAGGTCGACTTTTCGGACTACTTCCCGAAGACGTCCAAAAACGTGGACGCTATGTTCGAAGAGCTGCTTCGCATCGCCGACGAAATCGAGACTCGTCCTTTGCGTGAGCTGCTGATGAATCTGCTGATGGACGAGGAGTTTGCCACGCAGTTCAAACAGGCGCCGGCAGCCAAGTCATTGCATCATGCCTGGCTCGGAGGCTTGCTCGAACATACTTTGTCCCTGTGCAGGCTCTGCAAGCTGGTGGCACAAAACTATCCAGCGATGAATCTGGACCTTCTGCTGGCCGGCGCGATCCTGCACGATATCGGCAAGACCCAGGAATTGGCCTACGCGCGGAGCTTAAGCTATACGAACGAAGGACAGCTCTTGGGGCACATGATCTTGGAGCTTGACATGGTGAACAAGAAGATCGCCGAGATTGAAGACTTCCCGCGCGACCTCAAGACGCTTCTACAACACCTCATCATCTCTCACCATGGCGAGTATGAGTTTGGCAGCCCGAAGCTGCCGATGTTTCCTGAAGCCCTAGTTCTCCATTGTCTTGACAACCTCGACAGCAAGATCGAGGCGATGCAGACCATCCTGCGCACCGACCCGAACGTCGAAGGAAGCTGGACGAGCTATAACACCATGTTCGGCCGGCCGCTGTTCAAGGGATTCAACCGCAATGGCCAGGCCGCATCCAAAAAAGACTAACGGCTTGCCACTCGCTGGCCAGGATGGCGCAAGGCAATGCCGAGGGCCGCAGGAGCTGAGCCGGCTGGAGTTCGAGTGCATGAAAGCCATCTGGCTGCGTCACGCACAGACCGTGTCTGATGTGAAGGAGTGCCTGCTGCCGTTTCGATCGCTCGCTTACACCACCGTTCTCACGATCCTAGACCGCCTCGCGAAGAAGGGAGCCGTGAGCCGGGCCAAGCGGGGCAAAGCGTATGTGTATGCCCCAAGCCTTTCCTTCGAGTTGTCGCGCCGACAGGCTGTGGCCGAGCTGCTCGAATCGTACTTCGAGGGATCTCGCGAACGGTTGCTCGAGTACCTGAGAACCCCGGCTGACAGCACCGAGGTACAGCCTGTCCCCCCAACCAGCCGCCTCGAAAACTCTCCTGACCTCCAGGAGTGCCTGTTGTAGGAGATCCAGAAGCACAGCCGCACCAGCCATGAGAACAGTCTGCCCGGCTCGACGGAGCCACGGCTGTCTGACAGCTCACCGAATCGTTGTTTCGGAATTCGAAGCCTGAGATTACCGCTCCTTTTGCCGCAGGCGCTTACGGAAGCGAACATCCAAACCGAACGATCCCTCTGCGTCTCGCGAGGCAATGATCGAGGTGGAGTCGTTAACGCGGTACTCGATCAGAATGATCTGCTGCTCGTTCGAGGAAACGCTTGTCGAATAGGTGATCGAGAAATCTTTCGTAATCTGTTGTCCAAAAGTCACGCGAGCCGAGGGATCGCGCTCGTTTCCAACCAGGAACGGATCCACGCGAAATCGGTCGATCCCGAAGAGTCGTTTTACGCCGGAACCCACTTTCATCGAGAGCCCTTCCGAAAGCAGCGCGGAAGCGGCCGCGGTTGCGTCTTGTTGTCTTCCCGAGGGTGCATAGGGCCGGTAAGAAGCGCCCCCACGCCCGCCCGCCGTTCCGCCCGAAGACATTAAGCTGAACAGGTCCATGGTCGGCAACGGCGGATCGGAGCGCAAGTCGGCACGAAACTTGCCGGCACTCCCGTTGATCGTCAGCACAACCCGGTAGTCGCGCAGATCGCTTTCGGCCTCGAGATCGATTCGAGGGTCGACGCGCAGTGGATTCACAAACTCCAGCCGGCCTCGTGTGATGCGATAACGGGTTCCCTGAAAGTACAGTTCGCCACCGCTGGCTTCGACACTCCCGGTCACCAAAGGGCTGCTGGCCGTTCCTTTCAGGCGAAGTTCCGCACGTGAGGTCATCTTGATCAGCGGCGTATCCAGATTGATATTGCGATCGCCCGTGATGTTCAGGTCCAGGCTCAAGCCTCCCGCCAGCTCCTTTGTGGCAGGCCAGGACATCTGGTTGCCGCGATTCTGCAGATACTGGGTGATCGGATCATATCCCTTCTGGAACGACGCGCTGAGAATCCGAACGTTTCCCGAGAGCTGCTGGGCCTGCTGGGACCCACGCAGGACCAAGTCCGCGTCCACCACATTCCGCATCCCTTCAGGATAACGAACTCGCACCTCGCGTCCGCGAATGCGAATGGTCATCAGCTTGATCTGGCCGTCTCCGACGACAATACCCCCACTCGCTTCCGCCCTGCCGCCGCCGGTCACCGCTGTGAAGTTGTCGATTCTGATCTGGTTTTCGTCGAAGAAGAGGTTCCCGTTGGCCTGCGAGAAGGAATTCGGGAAATCGCCGTAGGCAAAGTGGCCGTTGCTGATGCGCGCCTGTCCTTGAACGTCAGGATCGGACAGCGTGCCACGCACCGAGGCGTTCACCGTCCCGCTGCCCGCTGCGGAAAGCTTCCTGACGAACTCGTTCAGCAGAGCCAGATCCAAGTTCCCTTGCACGGACAACTGCAAACGCTTTTGGGCGGACATATCTACGAGGCCGTCGACATTCAAGACCGTGCCTTTGCCTGTGAATGTGGCCTTCTTGATATTGACGCGTTCGTCATGAACCTCAATATCGAAAGGTTTCGCGGCTGTCAGACGAGCCTCGCGGAAATCGATCTCCATCGCCTGCAGGCGCCCGCTGAGAGCCAGCCTTTTCGGATACTGCAACGGCCCTGCCAGAACAAGCTGGCCCTCAGCCCGGCTTGACAGTTTCTCAGGAGTCAAAGGCAGCAACTTCTTGACATAGGGCGTCAGGACGAAATTCCGAAAAGTCAGCTGCGCAATGCAGTCGAGACTGTCATTCAGATCCACCGTTCCGGCAGCGTTAAGGTCAACATCCGGCGTCAGTGAGCGGGTCTGAAATCGCAAGACGTCGTTTTCCGTTCTCAGTTGCGTCTGAAAGTCGCCAACCTTCTCGCCAGCCACCGCCAGACCTGTCACTGCGATTTGTCCTGTCAGCGCTGGCCGCCGGTAAGGACCATCGACCTCGAGGTTGAAGTTCCGAATCGATCCCGAAATCGGGTTGTTGCCGAACCTCAGCCACTGAAACTGGTCCAGAGGTAGTGCCATCCCTTCGAGCTTCGCTCTGAGCCGTTCGCCAGGAACGTCGACCGTTGCCGAGCCCACCACTCTGCCTTGTCCCATCTGGAGTTCAAGGCTTGACAATTCGAGCAGCGGATGGCGATATCGAAATTCGGCGAGCCCCCGCTCGTAAGGCTGATCGAAGGCGCGTCCGCCACGAACGTGGGCGGTGCCTTCGATCTCGATTCTCGGGTACTTGCCAGTGGCCATGAAGTCGCCCGTCACGACGCCAGAGAGTGGGTAACTGTGGCCGGCTGCGGCCATCAGGTCTTCGATCTTGACTTCCTTTAGCCCACCCAGCAGCTGGACGTCTCCCGTCGGAATAAGGCTGGACGGGTCGAGAAGTACCTTGCCGCGAGCCGCAACCCGGGAACTCTTCCACAGCAAATCGACATTCTGCAGATCGACCACTCTTCGGTCAGCCGTGAACTGGCCTTGAGCGTGGTCGACGGAGTATCTGCCGTACGAGAGATCGTCGACCACAAAGCTGCCTCGCGCTGTAGGTTGCGAACGCGTTCCAGACACCACGCCCAGAAGGCTCCCCTTCCCTTTGACCTCCGTACCCAGGAATGAAAAATCGCCCAAGTCATCCGATCGCGCTTCAACGGGCAGGCTGGATGCCTCATCGGCTGAAACGGTGCCGACAAATTGGAGCGAGCTATTGCCAAATCGCAGGAAGCTACGGTCGAAGCGCGAGCTCCGATGCGAAATCGCAAAGTTCAACTCTCCGCGAATCGGCAGGACTCGGCCTGGAAGGGCGTGCGCCGCCGGCTCCTGCGGAGCCTCGGCGATGGTGAGGCGGCCCGTGCCTGTAAGATCTCGCCCGCCATCGAGCCATGCGGCCTTAACGATCCCGCTCAGCTCACCGGCAAATCTCACTTTTTCCAAACCACCAACCAAGGAGAGGTCCAGCAACCCGATTTTCCCAAGCCGGAAGTCGGCCTGGTACCGCCGAGCGACAAAAGGCGACTCAATGCCAAATTGCCCTTCGGCCTCTCCGTGCAGCCCCGCGAGCTTGATTTGCGAGAGTTGCAGGCGCTCGGCGCTGAGCTCGAACTGGCTGCCAAAGCGCTCGATTTTCGCCGTCTTCATCCCAAGCCCGGACCCACGCAGCGTCCCAGCCGTCTTCCAACGCCCCCCAGTGAATCTCAGCACACCGGCAATCTGGGTCAGGCCCTGCAAATCGCGCAACTCCCGATGAAGCGGCCGAGCGTCTTCCAGGCTGATGTTTCCGCGGTACGTCAGTTCTCCAGCAAGTTCCCGAAAGTCGCTAACTGCTCCCTTGGCGTCGATCCTGGAATGGGCCGTTGTCAGCAGCAGCCGATCCACAGCGAGCCCTGCCCGGCGCAAGCTCAGCTCAGCCTCCAGGGCGTATGCCCACTCGCTTTGCCCGAACCGGAAATAGCCCTTGCGGTGTCGAAAACTGCCGCGGTAACCACCTTCCAGTGGAAGGTAGTTCGCCGCTAATGCCACACCTTCCAGTTGAGTGCTGAAAGTGTTTTTCTGCTGGTTGTAGCGCACGGTTCCCTTTTCGAGACCCAATTTCTCAATCAGGAGCCGGAACAGGTTCTGGCTTGCCGGCGCCTCCGGTCTGGGGATATTGCTCGACCCGTCGAACCGCACTTCGATGTTGAGCTCCGGCTCGCGCAAGCTCAGCGACTCGAGGTTCGGCTCACCCAACAGACTTGAAAAGCGCGGATAGGCTTCGACGACGCGGATGGTTAGAAACGGCGGGTCCGACGGTCCTTTCACAATGCGAAGGTCAGAGATCAGTACGCGAAGAGGAAAGAATCGAAGTCTCAAAGAACCAACGGAAACCCTTCCACCCGTCGCTTTCTCTGTTCGCGACACCAATTCGCGCTGAAGGTACGACCGAAAAGCATCTCCTGTCAGGACAAGCCAGACCACCGCGATTCCCAGAATACAGACCAGGCAAAACCCAGCCAGGAATTTCTTTCGGCGAGTCATAGGTTTCTTCGATCCACCATCAATGGAAAACCTCGATGGTCGCATCCCTTCGCAGTGACGCCAGCCATTCATCCACCTGGGTATTGACTTTCTCTTCAGTCAGAATCTTCCGTATGCCTTCTTCCACGGCGTCTAACTCGGGCGGTGGTCCTGTGTTTCGCCGTTGCAGCTCGGGCACCAGCTGAGTCTGGTAGTAGGCCTCGATCTCCTTGGCATCGACAACCACAAACTGTCGAAACCGGTAGTCGATGAATTTCATGACCTGCAGCTGCCAGCGCAAGCGCGCGCGCAGCGCGCGCAAATCGATCTTCGTTTCAGCCAGCTTTTGGGTACCCCCAACCTTTTGCTCAATGCTGGCAAACTGGGATTCAACCTGGGCGTCGCTCACTTCGAGACCGGGAAACTGCTGAATCTGCTCGCGAATGAGGTTTTGTTCGATCAGCCGCTGGACGATAAGGTTTTGAGTCGTACCCTCCCGACGAGCAGGCACAGGTCCAACAAAGTCACCAGCAAGGGCGTCCAGTTCCTGGAGCCGCATTTCCTGTTCCACGTCGCCAAGCGTCACAATTTGGCGATTGACGACAGCGACCAGGCGGTCGATGGTTTCGGCCGCGCCAACAAGCGGGTCGACGAGCGCAAGGCAAAACAGCAGAGCCAAGCCCGAAGCCAGCCATCCAGCCAGGCTTGGCAGAAGTCTAAAGACGCGCTGCCCCTCGACTGGAACCCAGTGCTCACTGCGCTTCGCCGCCGCGCCTGGGAACAAGGAGCCGGGTTCCCCTTTGCACCCTAATTCGATTGTTTCGCGAAGCTGACAAAGCCGCGGTTGAAGCCGTTCTTGCGAGTCTTGCCAGAAGATCCGTTCCCCCACAGATCGGCTGCCGCCTCGCCTCGGTCGCACGTGCCTGCACTCATGATCAGGACGTGCTGGCGCTTTGCTGGTCTCGTAATGGGTGCTCATCAGAACGGGTTACCGATCGTAAAGAAGATCTGCCTAGCGGGAAATCCCGATGGCGGCGACAAGTTGAATCCGACGTCGACCCGTAGAGGTCCGAAGGGCGTCTTGTAACGAAACCCAAATCCCAACGTGTTGCTGAACGAGGAGAGCTTCACCTCTTTCACGCGAGCAAACACATTGCCAGTATCGCAGAAAGGCGCCACGGCGAAACTCTGTGTCACGGGAATCCGGAGCTCAACGTTGGCAATGATAAGCGCGTTGCCGCCCAAGGGCGCCCGGCTTTCGGCGTCCAAGGGACCGGCTTCGTCGAGCCCAAAACCGCGCAAGGTGGTAGATCCTCCGGCAAAAAACCGCTCGCTGATTGGAACTTCAGGCGTCACACCGTAAGGCGCGATCAATCCCAATCTCAACGAGGTCGCTAAAATGGCATTCTGCGAAACGGGTCGGTAGAACTGGCTCTGGCCGAAAAACGAGACCAGATTAGCCTGTGACCCGTAGGTGCGCGAAGCCGCCGAAAGGTTGAGCGTGTTGAAGAAGCCTTTTGCGGGTTCGATCGGATCGTCTCGCGTATCGCGAAGCCAGGCGGTGGAAAAGGTCGAAAGCTTGAGCGTTCCGAGGTTCGCTTGCCCAGTCGCCAGCGGGTTCACGCGCACGTCCGACAGGTCGACGGTTTCGAAATTGTAGCGGACGAAAAAGTTCTCGACTGTCCGGAATCGCTTCAGAACCTGCAGCGCAGCATTGGTACGCGTTGTGTTGAAGCTGACGCGCCGTGTGCGTTCCGCAAACAGCGTCACGAACGAATCGAGATCGCGATTGAAAAGGCGCGGTTCTTTGTAGGTAATCTGGCCGCGCTGCTCGCGGAAACTGGCACGGGTACGAAAGCTGATCGAGCGGGCCAAACCAAAGAGATTGTTGTGAGAGAGTTCGATCGTGCCCCGTGGGCCTTCTCGGTCCTGGTAACCGCCGCCGTAGCCCAGAATGATGGGACTGCTGTCTTCCAGCCGGATGATCACGGGCCGATAGGCGTCGCTCTGGACCACATTCACCGGAACAACGTCCACCCGGTTGAAGAGCCCAAGCCCGTAGAGCTGTTGCTGGCTGGTCAATAGCTGTTCCTGGCTGAGCGGGTCGCCTTCGTGAAACGTGATGTTCCGGCCGATCACCTTGCCGCGGGTCTGCCGGCTGCCGACGATATGGATGTCGGCCACGCGGATGGCTTGCCCTTCAGAAACCGTGTAGGTGACCTTGATGCGATTGTCCTCTAACCTCTCGACGGCATCCTCGATCTTCACCTCGGTGAAGCCTCGTTCGAGATAGCGCGATTCGATCAACCGGCGGTCATCCTGAAGGAGCGACTGCGAAAATGGCCGGCCTGGCGAAAGATTCAGGCCCGGAAGCGCCTCCGAATGAGGCGCTGCATCGCCTTGTATCTCAACCGTAGACACGACGGTCCGGGGCCCTTCTCGGACGGTGAATGTGGCGGCGATGTTGACGCCTTCTGCATCCTTCTTGAAGGCGGGCTCGACGGAGACTTGTTCGAATCCATCGCGCAAGTAAAGGGTCTTGATGTTTTCGGCGTCTTGCTTCAGCAGATCTCCGCTGAAGGTGCCCCGGTTGGTCAGCCCTCCAACGCGGATGGCGAGAACCTGCAGCAGCTGGCTGCGGCCGAAGTGGTTCGCTCCAACGAACTCGATCGAGACGACCTTCTGCCGCTTGCCCCGGTCAATGGTGTAGTTCACCTGATAGGCGTTTTCGCTGGGGACTTCGATGAGCTCTTTACCCACGGTCACGTCGAAGAACCCCTTCCGCTGAAAATAGTCCGCAACGGCGCGCCGCCCCTCTTCGATGAGGTCTGCATCGATGCTGCCCTCCTCGTAGATCGGAACGAGCTCGCGCAACTGTTTCTTGGGGATCTTTCCGCCGGTCAGCTCAATGTAAACGAAAGCGCCCGACTCAATCTGAATCCGGATTCGGAGGGAATTCGAACTCGGCTCATATTGCAGCTCCTCCAGCCGCAGGGTGGCGTTCAGAAATCCGCGGTCCGCGTATAGCTTGTGCAGCCGTTCCAAGTCAGTCTTCAGCGCTTCGCCATCGAAGTAGCCCCCTGGCCGCAGCCGGATGGTTTGCAGAATCTCCGTACGGTCCAGCAGAGGCGATCCGGCAATGTCAATGCCCGCGACCCTAGCTCTTTGCCCAGCCTTCACGACATAGGAAACTGTGACCAGCTTTGCCTTGGAGAGGAACTGGACGGCCGGAAATACCTCCGCCTGATAGTAACCGGCCTCGCGCAACGCCTCCCGCGCCTTTTGCCTCAGCTGTTCGACAACCATAGGGCTGTAGGCCTCGCCCAACGGAAGGGGCACCAGACCCGACAGTGGCGAACGCAAGACAGAATCGCCGCGCAACCGGAAGTCTGCGAAAAAGAAGTTGGGGCGCAGGTTGAAAGTAATCACGAGCCCAGCCTCGCCGATACTGGCGTCCACGTCGATCTGCGAGAACGCGCGGGTTCGATACAAGGCATCGATGCTCTGCCGCACGCTTGAAGCGTCCAGCGGCTTGCCGGCAGCTACTGCAATCGCACGCCCCAGCGCGCTCGCATCAATCACGTCGGTGGAGGCAAACTCGACTTTGGCAACCGGCAAGCCCAGGTATTTGTCGATGGCCGCTGCGTGCGCTCTCACCAAGTACGGAAGAAAGAAAGTAGCCACACTGACAACCGCCGCCAAAGTCTTCAAAGCGGCCAGTGGCCGCAAGCGGGCCGGCCAGGCAGGTTGATGAACCCTGCTCGGCAAATCAGACGGCGCTGCCTTGCCAGCACCACCCTGGTGACGTGACCTGCAAAATCTCAGCGCCATACGTTCGAGCATGAGGTTTTGATTGACCTGCCGGCGGCTCAGGTTGCACCGGACCTCTTCAAGGGCATATTCCCGAATTTCCTGCATTATCTCAAGGCCTTGGTAGCCGCCAGACCCAGCGACAATCGCAAGGAATATATCCTCCAGCCGCGCAAATTCCGTTGGGCACCAGCCGTATCTACTATGCTGGTTGCATCATGATTGAGCTCAACCAGGCAGCCCAGTGCCTGTTTTGCCCGCAACGCAGAAAGATCGCTCTATTGCTGAAACTCGTGATGGCAGGAAGCGCAGCGATCATCGTGGGGATCATCCTGTTCCGGCCAGGAAGCGGGCCGCCTGCTGCGTCCCCGAACGCGCGGCCGCAACGGATTGCGGTTCTTCAGAACGGTGCCAACGCAATGCATTCCGCCGAGCAACGTCCACAACGAACCGCGGCGCAGGAAGCCATTGCGAAGAAAAGCGCCGAAGTTTTGAAGCAGGCACGCGACCGCTTTCAGGAAGTTCAGTCAAAGATTCGACCGCTGCTGAGCGAAGCTTCCCCCGCGCTAGCGCGCGCGCAGAAGCTTCTGGACGAAAGACGCAAGGAAATCCTGAAGACCAAACTGCTGGTCTTGGGAGAGGAAGTCCTTTCGGCTCCAGGAGAGGCCGAGCCGGAGAAGAAGGCGCTTCTTGCAGCTCTGGACAAAGAACTGGGCGTGCTGGCTGAACAAAAAGGGTTGCTGGCTGAACTCAGTGACCCGAAGGAGTCCCCGGCTCGCTGAGAGCACACCCGGACTCCCACCGCCTGGCACGTGCTAATCGAGCCTTTCTGCGGAAAACTGTGAAAAATGAGCTGCAGCGGCGGTCTGTGACCGCCGCTCTCGTTTCCTTTCACCAGCACGGCGGGCGCTCATAGAGCGCCGCTACAATTTTTTCGCAGCTTCCGGCTTCGGCACGACGACCCAGATCCCAGCATGAGCATGAGCTCGCTTCTGTAGCTCTCAGCAGCAGGCACGGTTCCGCAGCGCCTCAATTCCTTCGCGAGCAATGATGGGCGTCATCAGCAAGGCGCAAACAGGATCGGCCCACCACCAGCCCAGCATGGCGTTGAGCAACAGTCCTCCAAGGAGAATTGCCGATAGACAGGCACAGAGGATGGTCTGCCGCGAGTCTGCTATTAGGGCCCGGCTGCGGATTTGAACAGCGACCCTTCGCTTCGCCGCTGCCAGCATGGGCATCATAACGAGTGTAAGCACTGCCAACACGATCCCGACGTAGCTCGCGTCTGGCTCTTCGCGTTGAATGAGGGCTTTGGCAGCGTCGAGTCCTACATAGAAGGCCAAGAGGATGAAGCTCAGGCCCACCAGCTTCAGAGTGGCTGTCTCGGCCTGCTTGCGGCGCTGGGGGTCGTCGAAGTGCAATCGCCAGAGCAAAGCTCCACCTGAGAGCGATTCGATAAAGGAGTCCACCCCGAAACCGACCAACGATATGCTGCCTGCGACGTAACCCGATCCGAGTGCGATGCCTCCTTCGAGCAGATTCCATCCGATCGTGAGGTATTCGAGCCGGCGGCCCCGCCGCACGTTGATGGCGCGCATTCCTTCGTCGCCAGAAGTGGTGCCAGAAAACATCATTCGATTGAGCTGCTGCACTGAGCGCACTGCTCCGAAAACGCTCTGCGAAGTGCTTTTCTCTCCTGCGATGGAAACAATCCGGTGAGCATCAGGGTTTCTGTGCCATCGGCCACGGCTCGGCATGCAATCAGGCATAGAAGCTGTGCGTTCGCCATCCCCCGTCTTCCGTGGAAGGATGACCGGCTTGTCTTGTAACACGCCGAGATCGAGCGGGACAACGGAGAATTGACCGTCAGCTGCCAGTTCACAACAATAGGCCAACGCCGTCGCGTTCGGGTGATGAAGTCTGCAAGGTGACGCGGCCCGCCGCCAACCCAATGGGGTTCGAACGTTTCTACTTCGCGGCGTTGAATGGAGATGACCTTGGCGCGCGCCTGCGCTTCGACGCTTTCGCTGGCTGATTCAAGCGGTCGATGTTAGAATCAATTCGTTTCATTGCATTGACTATCGTGTCTGTGTGGAGGCGCAATCATGGATCGGAGAAAGATGAAGTTCCTGGCAGGCAGCCTCTTGATTGTCGCTTGCATTGCTTGGCTAGGGTTCAGCGGTTTCGACGAGAGCCTCGCCTACTACAAAACGGTGGACGAACTGAAGCTAATGAAAGACGACGCCTACGACAAACGACTGCGTGTCGCCGGCAACATCGTCGCCGGTAGCATCGAGCGTCTGCCGGGCTCCGTGAAGTTCAAGCTGGAACAAAAGGGCGACATCGTGCCGGTCACCTACATCGGAAAGGATCTCTTGCCGGACACGTTCAAAGACGGCGCCCAAGCGATGGCTGAAGGTCATCTCGCCAGGTCAGGCGAATTCGAAGCTTCAAAGATTCAGGCGAAGTGCGCCTCAAAGTACGAAGCTAAGTACAAAGTACCCCCACAAGAAGGCGCTCGCAATTGATCGTGGGTCTCGATGCGCACCAGCGCGGCGGCGCACTCACGTCGATCCTTCTCGCCCAAACTCACTCGGGAACTAAGGAGGCATGGAGAAATAACCTGCAACAGCGCACAAAGTGCTGGACAAATCTGAACGCGTCAGGTAATAAAGGCTGGGAGATTATCAGGAAAGGTAGACCAGCCAGTGGACCAGCCAGTGGTGC
>VFZK01000134.1 GCA_016871215.1 Acidimicrobiia bacterium
TCGAATCCATCGTGGCAAAACTCTCGCGGTGTCGTCAGACTCTTGAGCAAATTCAGCCCGGTTGTACTCAACCCAGAACCAGAAAACCTCAAAACCAACTGTCCATCTAATTCTTGGACACTACACTAGTTGCTAGTCACCGATCGTGCGGACACCGGCGCCCGTTGCGGCTGCCGGGTACAAATGCCTTGACTCGATTCGGGTAGCGGTTGGGGATTGCCGCTTCGGTTCCCATCAACGTCACATGCCAGCGAACTTGACCGCCATCGCCCTGACCTCCGTGAGAAAAACCTTTCGCGGCGTCGTTGCCGTGGAAGAAGCATCTTTCGAAGTCGAACGCGGAGAAATTTTTGGTCTGCTCGGTCCCAACGGCGCGGGGAAGACAACTCTGCTGCGACTGATCATGGACATCTTCCGGCCAGACTCTGGCAGCATTCAGGTATTCGGGCACCCGATCCTCAGCAAAGATAAAGAACGCATCGGCTATCTGCCTGAGGAGCGAGGATTGTACACACGGCAGAAGGTCCAGGCCGTTATCGAGTATCTGGTGCAGCTGAAGGGGGTGCCCCAACCGCAGGCCCGGGTCAATACGCTCTTCTGGCTGGAGCGATTGGAGATGCTCGACGCCAAGGAACGCAAAGTGCTGGAACTATCGAAAGGGAATCAGCAGAAGATCCAGTTCATCGCCACGGTAGCCGCAAATCCCGAGATTCTGCTGCTTGACGAACCTTTCTCGGGGCTCGACCCTGTCAATGCCCGCGCTCTG
Organism: Acidimicrobiia bacterium; assembly: GCA_016871215.1. Classification (GTDB taxonomy): domain Bacteria; phylum Acidobacteriota; class Terriglobia; order Versatilivoradales; family Versatilivoraceae; genus VFZK01. The sequence goes on from VFZK01000134.1 coordinate 767, forward strand.
ATCCAAGTGATCCAGGAACTTTCGGCAGCTGGCAAGACCATTCTGCTTTCGACGCATCAGATGAACCTGGTGGAGTCTCTCTGTCGGCGGGTGTTCATGATCCATCACGGCCGCCAGGTTCTCTACGGAGACTTGCAGGCGATTCAAAAGGCGCATTCCGAGAAAAGTGTCATCGTTCGGTCCAACGCCAACTACAGCACCTGTCCGTTCATTTCCCAGGCTTCCGCCAACGGCCGCGGCACCCAGATTGTGTTGAGCGAAGAGAACCAGCCACGCGATCTGCTAGCCTGGCTGTTGGAAAGCAGGGCCGAAGTCGAGCTCTTCGAGTGCGCAAAAACGCCATTAGAAGACATTTTTATTCGAGTGGCGCAACGGTGACAGCCGCCTGGGCACAGGCTGGCTGTCGTTGAGATTCCTGCCATGAGCAAAATGTGGGTTATTGCCAGGCGTGAGTTCTTGACTACCATCACGCGCAAAGGCTATGTCTTTGCCGTGATTGGAACGCCGCTGTTGTTTGGAGCTATTTTCGGCATCAGTTTTCTCACCAGCGGCACTCTGGAAGAGTCTGTCAAATCGCGCTCCGAACCGATCGCAGTCGTCGATCGATCGCGAACGGTCGACTTCGATCTCGCCCCTACCGTCGAAACGCGCGACCCGGCTCCGCCCGCCGCGGGGATGCTCGAAAAAGCGGCCGCCAAGCCGCCGCGCATCGTTCCTTACACGGACATGACCGAAGCCATTCGGGATCTGAAGGAGGGCAAACTCTCAGCCGTCTATCTGATCGAATCGGATTACATGACGACGGGCAAGATCATCGCCTACTCTCCAGAGCACGGCATGTTTTCAGACTTGGCCTCTCCTGACCGAAGCCGGCTTTATGACCTCATCCGCGCCAGCCTCATCAAAGGACGCATCGATGGCGAAACTCGCGAGCGAATCTTGGCCCCAGGCAAGCTGAAACAGATGAAAGTCTCGAAACATGGCGGCGTCGAAAACGGAAGCGATGCCCTCCAGAAGGCCTTCCGCTTCTTCGGGCCTTTCAGCATGTTTCTGCTGCTCACCATGTCGATCTTCTTTTCGTCCGGTTACCTGCTACAAGGGATCGCCGAAGAAAAGCAGAACCGGGTCATCGAAGTGATCTGGGCGTCGGTTGAGCCGATGGAGCTGCTGATTGGAAAAATGGTCGGCCTAGGTGCGGCGGGCTTGCTGCAGGTTGCCTTCTACGTCGGCATGTTCTTGCTGCCTGCCGTCGCGGTTTTCTCGCTGTTCCAGATCAGCACAGCTGGACTCGCTTTGTCGTTCCTCTATTTCGTTCTGGGCTACATTCTGTTCGCGGGACTGATGGCTGGAACTGGGATCTTGGGAAGTTCTCCCCAGGAAAGCGGCCAGCTCTCGGCCTTCTGGACGTTGCTGAGCATGATTCCCATGTTTCTGCTTGCGCCGATCAGCGAAGCTCCAAACTCGTGGTTGGCTCGTGGCCTTTCCTGGTTTCCGCTTACGGCGCCCGTCGCGATGCTGCTGAGGATTACGTCCGGCCAGATCCCTTGGGTTGATGTCGGGATTTCAGTCGTTACCTTGGCCACATCCATCTGGCTGGCGATCCGGGGAGCCGCCAAGATGTTTCGTGCCGCGGCACTGATGTACGGAAAACGACCTGGTCTCGGGGAAGTGATTCGGTGGCTGAGAGAGGCGTGAGGTTCAGGCCTTCCAGGCCAAGCGTGCGAGAGAATTCGAGAAAGTCCAAAAACTTCTTGTCCCATGTCGAGCCCGGCTGGCCCGCTGGGTAAAGATGTGGCATAAACCGAGCGTCGGAGCGACCCAGGCCGTCGGACGTCTCGATCTTCTGACCGGCCTGCGCGTACCCAAACGACTCTCTCTCTCGATCGCCCTGTTGGGCGGCCACCAGGTCGAGGGCCGACTTGGCTGCACGTCGCACATCACCTCAAACGAACGAGGTATGGCTTCTGCGCGATCGTTTTTTCTCGGATGTGATGTTGATGGATCGGGAATTCATGGCAAAGGCCCTGGTGCAGGCGAGGCATGCTCTGGCACTGGATGAGGTTCCGATTGGCGCTGTCGTCGTCGTTGATGGGAAGATCGTCGGCCGGGGGTGCAACAGAAGCGTCTCCCGGTCCGATCCGACGGCGCACGCCGAGATCCTTGCCCTGCGCCAAGCCGCGCGCCGTATGGGAAATTACCGGTTGACTTCGGCAACGCTTTATTGCACGCTGGAGCCCTGTTCTATGTGCGCCGGAGCCTTGATCTGGGCTCGTTTAGCCCGATTGGTTTACGCTGCCAAGGACCCCAAAGCTGGCGCTATCGATTCCCATTTAAGGCTGGCTCAAGCCGAATTCTCGAATCATCGCTTCGAAGTGGTCTCGGGGGTCATGGAAGAAGAAGCAGCCATGCTGCTTCGGCAATTTTTTCGGGCACGCCGCCGGCGCGCCTGAGCCGTTAAACAGTTCGCGCAGCCAACCACCCGGAGAGGTACCGAAGTGGTCGCAACGGGGCCGCCTCGAAAGCGGTTTGGGGGCCAAACACTCCCACGCGGGTTCGAATCCCGCCCTCTCCGCCAGTCTTACTCCCTTCCCTTTTTTCCCAATCAATTGGGAGAAAGCCTTTGCTCATCGTGGGAATTGCTATTGTCATTCTGATTGCTGCGATGTTTCTGCTAGGTTGGAGCAGCACCCTGGGTAGGATGGGCTAACCTGAAAGAGCCTGGCAAGCAAGAGCACCCGCGACGGTGCTGAATCTGGAAGCCAAATAGAAGAGAGATTGCCAACAGCCTGAGTATCTGCTTCTGGCACTTTGAGGAGGACTATGGAGCGCATCGTCTATATGGCACGCCTGTGCCCCGAGAAAGTCGAGGGTTACCGAAAGGCACATCAAGAGGTCTGGCCGGAGTTGATCAGCGAAGCGACCAAGTCTGGGGTCAAGAATCATGGCTGTTTTCTCCGTGGGTGCGACCTTGTCATCTACCTGGAGACGGAGAATTACGAGCAGACTCTAGCGGACCTTAACGCCAAAGCGGTTGTTAAGAAATGGGACGCATCTATGTCCGAGTTCTTCGACCCGGGCTTTCCGTCGCAGGAGTCCGAGCCCTGGGACGAAGTGTTCCCTATGGATTGACAACTTCAGAACGAGCCACGTAATGAGAATCAAAAGCATCCAAGCCTTTCCGCTCGCCTATCCTGAACCGCACTACAAAGGTATCGAGCGCTACATCACCCTGGCGCGAGTCGAAAGCGACGACGGGCGAGTCGGGTGGGGGGAATGCATCTCTCAATTTCGCGATGCCTCGCGGGCAACCAAGATCATCATCGAGGAAGGATTTGGGCCGCTGGTTGTCGGCGAGGAAGCTCTGGATGTCGAGCGGCTTTGGCACAAGATGCTGGCCCGCATCTGGTGGTACGGTCCTGAAGGCATCGCGGCCTTCGCCGTGAGCGCGGTTGACATGGCGCTGTGGGACCTCAAAGGCAAGGCACTAGGCCTGCCGGTTTGCCAGTTATTGGGAGGCGTGCTCCACAACAAGATTGTCGCCATGGGTTCCATTATTTTCGACATGGAAGATTTCGACTGGACGCTCAACGAATTTCGCTGGATGCGCGAGCAGGGCTACCGAGTTGTGAAAGCTGGCTGGGGAATGCGTCCAGAAGCCGTTTTCGGCCAAGATCGTCAGAAGGATCTCGAAATCGTTCGCCAGGTGCGGCGCGTGATTGGCGATGAACTGGAGCTCGTGGTCGATACCCCCGGCGCGCGCGCGATCTGGGACGTGCCTACCGCGATTCAGCGCTTTCACGACCTGGAACCTTACCGGCTGAAATGGATCGAGCAACCGCTTCTGCCCCAAGACTTGGAAGGCCACGCCCGGCTTCGAGCCGCGGTGTCCACACCCATCGGGACGGGCGAAGATGAATGGAACACCGAAAGCTATCGCCGCCTCATCCAGTCGAGGGGAGTGGACGTCATCCAGATGGATCCTGGCCGCTGCCACGGTATCACGGGCTGCCGAGACGTGATCAAACTGATCGAAGCGGAGAACCTGCATTTCAGCGCCCATACCTGGAGCTCTGCGCTGAACACCGCCGCCAGCGTTCATCTGCTCGCCATATCCACGCAAGGCAAATGCATGGATTTCAAGCCGCATGAGTCGCCGATGCAGCACGAACTGGTCGCAGACCCTTGGGTCCAAGAGGACGGTTACCTCAAGGTGCGCTCCAGCCCTGGCCTGGGGGTTACGGTCAGGGAGGAAATCGTACGAAAGTATCTGATTGCCTGAGCGTCCCAGACACGACTCACTTCAGAGTATCCACAGGCCTTTCGATTTGGAGGGAGGAACGATGACCCCAGGCAAGAACGCCCAGCCGCGCCGAGCTCTGGTGACCGGCGGCGCCAGTGGCTTTGGCCTCGGTATCGCCCAATCGCTGCTGGCTCAGGGTGCCCAAGTCGCCATCGCAGACATCCAAGCGGGCCGTCTCCAGGAGGCCGCCCAGCGTTTGAACAGCACCAACGCTCTGCCGCTTGAGCTCGATGTCACTTCGGTCGATTCGGTGCGAGCCGCGGTCGAGTCGTGCAAATCAACCTTCGGTGGCTTGGACACGCTGGTGAATTCAGCGGGTGTCATTCACATTGCACCGCTTGCGGCGATTGGCGAGCGCGACTGGGACCGGGTGATCGACGTAGACCTGAAGGGCGTCTTCCTGTGTTGCCAGGCCGCAGCTCCCTTGCTCTGCAAAAGCGGCCGGGGCCGTATCGTCAACATTGGCTCTGACGCTTCGAAGCTGGGCTGCGGGATGATTGTCTCCTATTGCGCTGCTAAGTTTGGCGTCGTGGGTCTCACTAAAGCTCTGGCGGCTGAGTTGGCCCCACACCAAGTCACCGTGAACTGTGTCTGTCCCGTGGGTGTGTCGACGACCGGCATGGGACAAGACGTGCTGAGTTGGAAGATCAGAAATGTTGGGGCAAAGCCTGAGGAGATTCTTGCCGCCACCGCAGCTGGCATCCCGCTACAGCGCAATGCAACCACGGCAGACATTGTGAATGCCGCCATGTTCTTTCTGGCAGAGGGCTCCAGTTTCCTGACCGGTGTGGCGTTGGACGTGGATGGCGGTCTGCTAAGCATCATGCCGATGCCAGGCACAGCGCAGTAGGTGCAAGAGAGGATCGAGGAGTGCTTGTCCCTGAGTCCTCCATTCTCTGCGCTCAATCCCTGGTCGTCTATTGCTGTCGTCTTCGGCTTTGTAGATTCGACGACGAGTACAAGTCTGAGAGAGTGTTTAGAAAGCGGGTTGCAACACAGGCTCTTGGGTGCGTTTAGCGTGCGCAGATCGCCCGCTCCACCTTTGGTAGTAGGCTAAGCGCTCTCTGAGACTCATTCAGATTCAGATGCTGAAGGAGGGATAGGATGACAAACCATGTCTTGAAAGCGGGCGTCGCGAGAATCGACATCACTCCACCGGTTGGTTTCAGAATGCAAGGTGCGATGCGGCGCATCGAGCCTTCGCTGGGCATCGAATCGCCGCTGCTCGCGACCGCACTGGTTCTTGCCGACGGGAACCACAAAGTGGTCCTCTTCGACTGCGACCTCATTGGGTTTGATCTACCGCTGGTTAACGAGATCCGGCAGGCTGTGGGAAAACGCGTGGGAACTTCCCCTAGCCAGGTGATTGTCGGATGCACGCATACCCACAACGGCCCCTGCACCTCGCGAGGAAACCTGGGAGGAGTTCACGATGTGGCCGGCACACCCGCAGAAATCACTGCGTTGGACACGTATATATCAAACCTGGTGGGCCAGCTCGCCGGCTTGGCCTCCGTTGCAGACAGCAAGCGCCAGCCTGCGCGCATCGGCGGCGGGCGCGGCGAGGCAGCCGTAGCGATCAACCGCGAAGAGCTTGACACGGATGGCCGCATTCGCGTGGGCCGGAATCCCGCGGGCATCACAGATCACAGCGTCGCGGTGTTTCGAGTCGACGATCTGAACGGAAAGCCGATTGCCGTGATCACCAACTACGCGGCTCACCCTGTGGTGATGGGTTACCACACCTACCTTCTCAGTGCAGACTACCCAGGCGTCGTGCGACGACTCGTGGAAGGCGCCACCGGAGCCACCTGCCTCTTCCTGACCGGCGCAGCCGGAAACCAGGCCAGTCTGTCGTTTCTCCAAAGCGACTGGGGGGAACAGGAACGCATGGGTGGTCAGATTGCAGGCGCAGCCATACGCGCTTTTTTCGAGATCGAAACGCGCCCGCATGGGGTCATTCGCGAATGCGATGCGTCGCTTTCGAACATTGCGCTGTATCACAAGGAATTTCGGGAAGGCCCCACCCACCGGGTTTTCAGGACGGCCAGCCGAACCGCCAGCATCCCGTTACAGCCGCTACCTTCGCTGGCGCAGGCTGAAGCCAATCTTGCTGAAGCCAATGCTGTGTTGGACAAGCTCTACCGTGAGGGCGCTCCCACAAGCAAAACCTGCCCGACTTCGATCGTCAAACGCTGGGCTGAAGGCGTGCTTCAGAAGGTGAAAGCAGGCATGAAGCAAGAAACACTCTCGTTCGAAATTGTGGGTGCTCGAATCGACGACTGCTTGCTGGTCGCCATGCCGGGCGAGCCCTTTGTGGAAATAGGGCTGGGCGTCAAGAAACGAGCTAAAGCGCAACACACCATCTTCGGCGGATATTGCAATGGTGTCCTCGCCTATTGGCCGTCACCCGAGACGGTCGCAAAGGGTGGCATGGCCGTGGAGGCGTCCGTCAAAACGTATAACATTTCCGCTCCGCCGGTTTCGGAGACGGTGGACCTCATGATCGGCCACTTCAGCCGGCTGTTGGACGAGCTTGAGGATGAAGCGAGAGAGAATGCTTCGTCGTGAGGCAAGAATTCGAAATTGCTGGAAGCTTGGAGAGGGAGGTTCCCGCCAAGCCGTTCCAGGCAAGGACTCGCGGTGACAACCGCTAGCGCGGCGGCTCGGCTTCCCGATCTTTTGACAGCTGCCCCGTTGAGATTGAGTTTTGATGTGCGATTCCCTTGCGGCGGTGAGGAAAGCCGGTCATGCTGAATCGCAAGTTGACGACACAGCTGGTGGGCAGTTATTCAAAACCCAACTGGCTGATACGCCATCACCGCGTCACCACTCCCTACAACGACAACACCTTTTGGCGTCCTGAGGCTGCCGTGCTGCTTGAAGCACAAAACGACGCCACGCGGCTAGCGATCGCTGACCAGGAGGCGGCCGGCCTGGATGTCGTCACGGATGGGGAAGAAAGGCGGCAACGGTTCGATTCCTACTTTTTCCGCTTCGATGGGCTCGACACCGCCAACCTGGCGCCTTGGTCCATGGACAAGCGCGATATGAGCTTCATCGATCTGGACTCTAGAGTCGGAAGCCGCCTGGCCGGAGCGCAAGCGCCGCGCGTGGTCGGGAAGCTTCGCTGGCCTGGCCCAATCGCGCTGGAGGACCTGCGCTTCCTGAAGCGCCATGCACGGCGGCCAGTCAAGATGACGGTGATCGGCCCCTTGACGACGGCCTGTCGAGTGGTCAACGCGTATTATCCCGACGAAGAGGCCCTTGGCATGGACGCTGCCGGCGTGATCAACGAGGAGCTGAAAGCCCTGCAAGCTGAAGGTGTCGACCTGCTACAGCTCGATGAACCCGACTTCCATTTTCGTCCAGACCAGGTCTGCCGCTGGGGAACTCGCGCGCTGGACCGAGCGCTGGAAGGAATTCACGTGCCCACGATCGTCCACATTTGCTACGGATACGCGACGGTGGGCGTGAAGCATGTCGATCCCAACTACGGCCGGGCACTCGAGGCTATCGCGGCCTCTCGCGCTCAAGCGATCAGCCTGGAGTACGAACAACCAGGACAAGACCCCGAGGTGCTACGGCACTGTGGCGACAAAGAGGTTCTGTTGGGTTTGCTGAACCTGGGGACGCAGACGGTCGAGAAACCAGAATACATTGCTAGCCGAATTCGCGGCGCGCTCGAAATCCTGCCGCCTGAGCGCCTGCACCTTGGCCCAGACTGCGGCATGTGGTTCCTCCCAAGGGAGGTGGCTTTCCGCAAGCTGTGCGCACTGGTGTTGGGCGCCGCAATCGTCCGGGACGAAATCGGATGAGGCGAGCCGAAAACGATCGCATCGAGGGCAGTCTTAGGAGGATTGGGGACGCCAATTCATTCGGTGTTGCACGCGGGATCGAAGTGGGACGATTTGCGATGAGCGCAGGCTCAGGAGATGCAATATGAACCGGCGGCGTCTTCTAACGAAACTGGGAGCTGCGTCTCTTGCGACCGTGGCTCATGTTGCGCAGGCAGAACCCCGCTGGGTTCACGGAAATCGGGCGGGCAGTGGGAATCCTGCGAGGATCAAAGAGTTGAAGACGCACCTGCTGAAGCGGAAGGATCCGAAGTCAATCTACCCCAGCAATGGAATTCTGCGGATCGTCACCGAAGATGGGATTGAGGGTTGGTGCAATGACGTGACGGAAGACATGGCGCGTCTGTTGCAGGGGTCGCTGAAAGAAGTGCTCATCGGCCGCGACGCTATGGAACGCGAGAAGCTCTGGCACGAGATGCTGCATTGGGAGCGCTTCAAGTGGCTGCCGCGAGGGCTGCGCGGCTCGATTGACATCGCGCTGTGGGATATTGCCGGCAAGAGACTGGGCCAGCCTGTCTGGCGATTGCTCGGTGCGTGCCGCAACCGTGTGCCGGCCTACAAAACCCAGTCCGGCACGTTTGGCCCCGAAGGCCAGCGGGTCGAGCACTTCGTCCGGTTTGCTCTGCAAGCCAAAGCCGAAGGCTACCTGGGTTCAAAGGACCACTGCTACGCCGGCGCCAGATTCATGGTCGACCTGGCCAGAGAACTGCGATCGGCAGTTGGCAAGGGATTTCACCTCATGCATGATGCCGTCCAACATTACCACGTCGCCGACGCCATTCGCGTCGGCCGGGTTTTGGAAAAGTACGAGTTCTCCTGGCTGGAAGAGCCTCTTCGCGATCAGGACTATCTGGGTCTTAAGAAAGTTTGCGATGCCCTGGACATTCAAGTGGTCGCCGGGGAGTACTTCCCCGCCCAGCTCCACGGCTACTGCCAGATGCTAGCGCTCGGGGCTGCAGACGCCATCAAGCCTGGACCTCAAGAGAGCGGTGGTATCACGGAAATGATCAAGCTGGCTCACCTTGCGGAGGCGTTTGGCGCATCGGTGCACGTGAGCACGGGCAGCAATATGTGGGGTTTCACGGCGGCCCACGTCAACGGAGGAATCATGAATTCGCCCATCATGGAGGTTCATCCGCCGTTTGAGGTGGGAACCTATCGGGCGGTGAGGAATCCGCTACGGGTCGAAAACGGTTATGTGACCATGCCCGACAGACCTGGCCTGGGCGTCGACCTCGATTGGAGCGTCATCGAAGCAGACACGCTGGCTGTTGTCTAGTCCAACTCCTTCTGCTATTCCACATAGCCCGCCAAGGACCCGCCGTCGATTACAAGGGCTGTGCCGGTCACGCCGCGCGCTCGGTCGGAGGCAAGATAGAGCGCAGCGTAGGCGATCTCTTCCGGATCGAGAAAGCGTTTGATCGGGACGAGCTGGCGCTCGCGCTGCATGGCCGTTTCGGGCTCCGGCGAGTCCGCGAAGTGTTTTCTGAGCATTGGCGTCTCGACAGCTCCGGGGCAGATGCAGTTAACAGTGATGTTGTGTTTGGCGTAGTCGAGTGCCAGCGACTTGGTCAACAGCACGACTCCACCTTTAGACGCAATGTAAGCCGGCGTCATGTACTGCCCGAGAAATCCACCCGTGGAAGCTGTGTTGATAATGCAGCCCCGCCCCTGGCGCTTCATGTACGGGACTGCAAACTTCACGGCCCAGAAGATCGCCTTGAGATTGACGCCCATCAGGCGGTCCCACTCCTCTTCCGTGGTATCTTCGAGAAACCTGACCAGAAAGATGCCGGCGTTGTTGTGCAGAATATCGATCTTTTGGTAAGCGTCCAGGGCAGCCTCGATCATGCGTTGGGCATCCGGGCCTTTCGAAACATCGGCCCTTACCCAGATCGCCTCACCGCCGGCGGCAGTGATGGTCTTCACGGTTTCCTGGACAGCAGACTCATTGATGTCCACCGCCACCACTTTTGCCCCTTCCCGCGCGAAAACCGCGGCTGTGGCACGTCCCATTCCCGAACCCGCCCCGGTGATCAAGGCCACTTTGTTTTCAAGCTGCGCCATGGTTCCTCCTGAGTTGTTGCTACCGCTTCCCATTGGCAAGATGGCCGGAGCAGGGGCGTCGCTAAGCATACTGCCGCAGCCAGCGCGGTTATGCACGACCTTACTAGGATTTTGTTTTCGTTTTGGAAGCCACGGTCAGCGCTGGGGACCGCCATCCCCTGTGCTGGCCGTGGGCTTTTCGATCTAGCGCTGCGCAAGGGACAGAGTCGCAGGCTGGCACAAGGAGTCAGAAGTCAGGAGCCAGAATCGCAGAATGTCTTGCCCAGCCCCGTTAGGGGCGAAATATTTGTAGCCCAGGGTGAAGCGCCAGCGCAACCCTGGGTTTCCAGTCCCGTTCCAAATCGTCTCCCTCTCCCCGCGCGCGGGGAGAGGGCCGGGGTGAGGGGCGTCGGTTGAGAAAACGAGAACAAAATCCTCGTTTCGACGAACATAACGGTCTAGGCGTTTCGGCGACGGGGCGCCGAAAACGTGGCCCTTCGGGCAGCTGAAAACAAACAGCTTAGCTCAACATGAAAAACATTTTTTGCAAGTTTTGCCCCTAAGCGCCTAACCAAGGGCTCCGCCCTTGATATCCCAGGTGGAACGCGCGTTCCACCTGTGCTGTCACACGAGAAGCACGATATCGAACACGTTTCGCGACAGAAACTAAACTAGACCGAGGTGTCGCCGGCTTGCCAAGCCAAAGCATCGACGCGCTTATCTGTGCTGACTCGTGCTGTCGCCACGATCAGTCTCGGCAGCGCGGATCCGGTGCGCTTGCCAAGTCTGTGACTTGAGAAGAGGCGGTTTGGCATGAGCTGAGATTCGTGAACCCAGAGTCTCAGCGATCCATTCCTCGCAGGTTCTGGACTGACGATCGCAAGACCAAGCCAACGACGGCCCAGATCTTACGTCTATTCTGCGTAGCTTTGTCCGGCTCCAGGCCAGGGACGCTGGAAGAGCAGCCGTGCCGCAGCCAGGCACGGCTAGCCTGGATTTCCACGGGAAACGATTCAGCTAAGCTCTGGGCAGATTAGTCGGACCATTGTAGGTGGTCAGACGTAATGATAAACCGTTCCACCAGGGGATGGATAGTGGCTGATCGATCAGACCTGACGCTAGGATGATCGGCAGGTGCGCGCGCCGGTGAAAGCTGACTTGCACCTCCCGCTCGGTTACGGTCACGTCGGCGGGCATATCGATGAGGTCACGAA
>VFZK01000135.1 GCA_016871215.1 Acidimicrobiia bacterium
CACCAAACCAAAAGGCTGATTCGGTGCATAATTTGGGTTATAGTTGGACACTAGTGGTGGACACTATTGTATTTTTGGTAGAATATCTCATCCTCAGGCGCCTGGCCGAGCTGCTCTAAGTTGCTGGGCTCCCAACTCAATAAGGAGTTAATTCATGTTCAACTACGAAGAGACCCTGCAGGCGATGAGAAGTCAGCGGGCCTCAATGCAGCAGGAGCTGAACACGCTTGATCGTGCAATCTCCGCCTTGCAGGCCGTCGCAGGCCGTCCGCTGCCCGCTCGAAGAGCATCCAAAGCGTCGGCCCGCGGCCAACGGCGCACCGCAGCCGGAACCCAGGCGAAGAACAGCCAGACCAAGAAAGTTCTCAAAGCGAGACCCAAGATTTCGGCTCAAGGCCTCCGCAATATCAGCGAAGCTCAGAAAAGGCGATGGGCCAAGGTGAGGGCTGCGAAGGCGAAAGCGAAACCCGCCACAGGAAAGAAATCATCCGAGGCACAATCCAGTTGACCTAACCTCTCCCAGAGCGAAGCCGCAAATAGCGGTGATTGCCCGATTCGCTCCGTCTTCGCCGTCGGCCTGCTTGCCGCAGGCAGCAGGGAAACGATCGGCGCCAAGAAAAAAAGCAAACCACCCGAGGATTGAACGGGTGCATCGCGGTCCTAGGGACACCCTGGCACCCTCTGCCCAGGCTCTTGCATCGTTCCGGTTCATTAGGCCAAGGCGCGTCTTCGATGGCAGTTGCGCGCCTTTGATTACGCAATCGCTGGAACGACAAACGGCTGTCGATACTCGCGGGTTAGGAGTGCGCTGGCTTCTGGGTCACCTAGGATCTTCTCGCTGGTTGGGTCGAAGTTTAGGCTGCGGCGCACCCGGTAAGCGATGTTGCCCAGGTGGCAGAGCGCGCTCGTCAGGTGTCCTTCTTCGATATCCACGCCAAGGTCTTCGCGTTTGCCGCTCCGAACCGCATTGACAAAAGTTGACCAGGGATCGGCTTTGCCAGTGCCACTGGGGCCAGGTTCGCGCTTCTTCCCCAGGAAGATTCGATAGCCGAAGTAGTGCATCTCCATATAACCTTCTGAGCCGAAGAAGAGCACCCCCACGTTGTTTTCGCCGCTCGCGCCGAATCCGCCTTCGTAGTTCGACACCCAGTGGCGCGTTTCGAACTGCAAGAGCTTCTTCCGTTCTGGATAGTCGAAGGTACAGATCAACGTGTTCGGCGTCTCTTGGTCGTCGTCGAACATGTAATGGCCACCCGTTCCGGTAATCCGGGTTGGCAACCCAACCCCCAGGCCCCAACGGGCCATGTCCATTTCGTGGACTCCTTGGTTCCCCATATCTCCGTTTCCGCAGTCCCACTGCCAATGCCAATCGTAGTGAAGCCGCTTGCGCTGGAGCGGTCTATGCGACGCTGGGCCACACCACAGGTTGTAGTCAACGCCGGGCGGCACCGGCTGGGGACCGCCCGCCTTGCCAATCGACGGCCGCCACTTGAAGCAGAGGCCTCTTGCCAGGTAGACCTCTCCGATGACTCCTTCGCGGAGCTTTCGAACTGCCTCGCGCAACACGGCTGAACTGCGTCCCTGTGTGCCATGTTGGCAAAGCCGATTGAACTTGCGGGCAGCGTTGACCAACTGGCGGCCTTCCCACACGTTGTGCGAACAAGGTTTTTCGATGTAAGCGTGTTTACCCGCTTCCATCGACCAGATCCCGCCCAAGGCATGCCAGTGGTTCGGAGTGGCGAAACTGATTGCATCGATATCCTTGGCGTCGAACAGCCTTCGCATGTCGCTGCAGCAGCGCACAGGTTTGCCCGCCAGCTTCTCCAGTTGGCTCGAACGCGCCTGCAGGATGCCTTCATCGACGTCGCACAACGCAACGACCTCGACGCCGGGCTGCCGGCCGAATCCCTCGATGTGGTCCTGTCCGCGCCCACCCACACCGACGACCGCGATGCGAACCGTGTCGCTTGCCGGCACAGCTCTTCGCGGCATGACCAGGCCGGCTGCGACTGGCGCCGCACTCCTTAGAAAGTTGCGACGAGTGACTCGCTGTCTCATAGGGGACTCCTTGCGCCATCTGGACTTGCTTGCTGCCGATGGAGTGACGCGGGTGTCGGCTAGCCCACCGATTCAGATCCCCAAATACTTGTTTCGCCCTTTTACGAGCGCTTCGATTTTGCGATCGGCGATGGAACGTTTGAGCATCCAGAAGCCGCAATCTGGATGAACCCAACCGACCCGTCCCTGTCCTAGCGCACGTTCCGCACCCTCGATTCGAGCCGCGATTTCGTCATCGGTCTCGATACGGTTCACTTTCACGTCAACCACGCCGATGCCGAGCCGGATGCGGTGGTCAACTTCTCTCAAAGCTTCCAGATCTCCCGCTGGCCGGTGTGCGAGTTCCAGAACCAGGTGGTCGACGTTCAGGTTATTCAGGAAGTCAAGCAGAAGCCGCCATGCGCCTTTCTGAATCGTCTGTCCCCCATAGTTACCGAAACATAGATGCACGGCACGCTGAGCTTGGATCCGATCCAGAACCCGATTGATGGCCTTAGCGGCCAACGGGGCGTCTTGAGGATTGCCCGTCACGTTGGCTTCGTCCACCTGCACGCAGGCGCAACGAAGGTGGGAAACCTGGGCTGCCAACACGTCAGCGATGGCCAGCGTCAGCGCTTCGAAGTCCAGGTAATACCGGTCAAGCAGAGTCCTGGAAAGCATGTAGGGGCTTGTCAACGTGAACTTGAATGGCCCGCCCGCCACCTCGGCTGCTGCGTCGCAGTCAGCCACGAGATTCAAGCTCCCCTCGCCGATTGCCGATCGCACCACGCCCGCGGGCCGGCGCCGAAAGCTCATGGGAGCGAGGGCGCCGAAAGCCTCCCAGTCCGACAGGCCCAAGCGCGTTTCAATTCCCGACATGGCTTCGACAAAGTAATCGATCATGCCATTGGTGTCGGGATGATTGACGTCAAAGCGATAGAGCTCGCCGTCAGTCGGCAAATCGATGCCCGCCTGCCGCTGGATGCCGAAAACGACACGCGTGGCGTCGCTGCGCGCCTGATCGCTGGGCAGTGCGACAAGCCAATCGGGCAATGGATATGAGCCAACGGTTGTCGTCAGGATTCTGGGAGGCGATGCAGAGGCCGGTTGCGTCATGTGAGCCGAGTGGAGAGCCGAGCTCGCGACGGCCAATCCAGCGATGGCATGCGTCCCAAGCAATTTGCCGGTTGCGCTGGCTCGAGCTGCTCAGCAGCAACCGCCCAATCCCCAAGAAGCAGCGAGCTTCGCCGAGGCCGGCGGACTTGCGGTTCTTTACTGTTCAAGCACTCCCTGCAGGTAGCCGATCGCCCTCGCCGCAGCGCCCGGTCCATTTGGCACATAGTCAAATGGCTCGACGCCAACGACGCCGGAGTATTTGTGCCGCCTGAGAGCGGCCAGAATCGGCGCAAAGGCGAGATCTCCTTGGCCTGGACCGCGGCGGTTGGGATCGTTGACGTGAAAGTGCGCGATGACACCGTGAGGCATCCAGCGGTCGATGAGATCCGGGATAGGCAATTCTTCAGAAGAGCCTGCCGCATAGCAATCGATCATCGTCTGCAGTGCTGGATTGCCGATGTCCTTCAGGCATTCGGAAGCTTCGGCAACCGAATTGATGAAATTGGTGTCTCGAGTCGACAAGGGCTCGACACAATACAACACGCCGGCGGACTGCGCCTCTGCGGCCGCGGCGGCAAAACATTCGCAAGCCCACTTCCAAGCATCCCTGCGACTGTCCTTGGGGCCAACGACACGTTGCTGCGGCGAGCCGTGCACCAAAATTTTGCCGCCCAGGTCGGCACAAAGCCCCACCAAGCGCCGCATGACTTCCACGGTTCGAGCGCGCACCGCGGGGTCTGGTGTGGTGATCGACAGCCCCTTCGGTGCCAACAACAGCCAATGCAGCCCTGTGATCGCAATGCCGGCGCCCAAAGCAGCCCGGCGCAATTCCTGGCGTTCCTCAGCGCTCAACAGATGAGGATTCTCGCCGAACGTGAAGGGCGCCAGTTCCAGCCCTGCGTATCCGAGCTTCTGGGCAAACTCACACTGGGCCGGGAACTCCAGTTCGCGGACAACTTCATTACACAGCGCAAATCTCAAGAGCCCAGGCCTCCTTAGGTGAAATACTACAATGGCGGTGACGGTCCGAAGCCAGTGACGCACCCTCGAGCGGAGGGCCTTTCAAGGCCGCTTGGGTCTTCACCGCACTTTGGAACTCCTTCTCTGGTTCGAGTGGATTCTCAACGGAGGGATACCCACACCGCCGCCGAGGCTGATTCGTGCTTGGCGTGATAGAGTGGCAGCCCTTTCCTTCACTCGAAACACTCGCCTGGTCCGGAGCTGCAGGGACTGCCAGACACTGGCGGCGGGCGGTGCTTCGAGTGGGTTCGGACCAGGGCTGCCTGCATCGAGGAATCGGCTGGCCGTTCCAACCGGTGAGGCTACTTCTTCTTCGGAGGGACAATCGCATCCTTCACGATTTTCGCGACTCGGAACTTCACAACCTTCTTCGCCGGGATCTTGATCGCTTCGCCCGTCGCAGGATTTCTGCCCATTCTTGCTTTCCGATCGACCCTGACCAAACGGCCAATGCCCGGCAGCACAAACAGGCCATTCTTCTTCGTTTCCCGAACAGCGATCGCGGCGTAGCTTTCCACAAAGGCCTTGGCGACCTTGCCGTTCGTTCCCGCCGCCGCGGCGAGTTCTTTCACCAGCTGTGACTGTGTCATCTTTGCAGCCATATTCCTCCTTGCAGTTGGAGCTGTCAATGAAGTTGAGTGATTAGAGATTCTGCACGCACAGACGCCTGGCGGCTGCATCCCGCACATAGTGTCCGCACACCGCCATCATAAGGATGTCGGGCTCTGGAGTAAAGATGAGAAGCGGCCCAATAACCATTATTTGAGCAGTTCGTGAGGCCAAGCCAAGAAAACCTGGCTTACGGCCCGAAGCCGAGAAGCGGCAGGTGCGCATGCGGCGCTGTGTGCCTTGCTGCCGGCAAAGGCGCTCGCCGAACAAGCCACCCAAGCAGCGAACCAGGTTCTGGAACCAGCGCGTGGAGTTCACGGCCGATGTTGGGTGGCCCGGAGGCTGAAGCCTTTCGTGCTCGACCGGCAGTGACGGGGTGTGCGATCATCCTTCGCAGCCACATCGGCCACAAGCGCGCCGATCGGAAGCTTTCTGCCAACGCCGACGACAGACTCGATCATGTGAAAAGGAGTCCCCCGATGTGCGGACGCTATCGGCTGACGCGGCGCCGGCTCGCGGAGATTGAGCAGTATTACGGCATCGACGATACGGCTGGCCTGGAGGTGTGCGAGCGGCAGTTCAACATTCCGCCTCGCGAGATGGCTCCGATCGTTCTGGGAGCGAAGGGCCGGCGGCGGCTTATGGCAGGCCTTTGGAGTTTGATGCCACCGTGGGCAGAGGCACTGGAACACGTAAACAAGGTGTCTACGTTTAACGCGAAAGCGGAGACGCTCCTGCAGAGACCTTCCTTCCGAAACGCATTCCTGAAACGGCGGTGCCTCGTTCCCGCCGAGGCGTTCTACGAATGGGTCGGACCCAAAGGCAAGAAGCAACCTTTGAATATCGCGAGGCGTGACGGGAAGCTCCTTTCGATGGCGGGCCTTTTTAGCTTCTGGAAGCCGGCCAGTTCGAAGGGAAGGCCGCTGCTAACATTCACGGTTGTGACCATCACGCCGAATCGGTGGATGAGCCGCATCCACGACCGAATGCCTGTCTTGCTGCAAGACGACGAAGTGGATGTTTGGCTCAATCCCGCTGTTTCCGACCCGGATCGCCCCGGTTCGTTTCTCAAAGCGCCGCCCGAGGACTTTTTGGAGTCCCATGCCGTTGACAAGAACTTGCTGAATTCGGGCCTCATTGACGCTCCCGAGTGCGCTGCGGACACCGGCGTAGATTATGAACCTCTCTTGCGCACGAGAGCCTGATCCTGCGCGCAAGCGGCCCCGGGACCGTCTGGCGCGAACCTCTTTTTGGGCGTACGAAGACAGCGGTGCGCGGACCGCTCGGCTTCTTCGCTGATATCGGTGTCTTCGTGCAAGGCCGTTCCTGGGTGTCGATGATTTACTGCTCGTAATGTGTGCCGGTTCTGATATACTGAATTTCTATTTCAATGGTTGGAGCTACTTAATGGAAGATAAAGATCGGGTGAACCCGGAGCAAGCAACAGACTCCGAGGAGGATTTTGCAAGCTTGCTGGCGCAGTACGAGGGCGCAAGCCAGAGACTGCGGCCAGGCAAGGTGGTTCAGGGAAAGATTGTCAGTGTCTTCGACACGGAGGTCCTGGTAGACGCAGGAGGACGCGCTGAAGGAATTCTGAAGAGGGAAGAGATTACGGCACCGGATGGCAGTTTGCTCTACGACGTGGGCGATACGATCACGGTGTTGCTCGAAAGCGGCTCCGGTTCTGACCAGCAGCTGAGAGTCTCTTACAGAAAAGCCAGTCGGGCGCGGCAGCAGGCAGCTCTTGAGGAATCCATCAAATCGGGCAGGCCGATAGAAGGGAAAATCACGGAAGTCGTCAAGGGCGGTCTGCTGGCCGATGTCGGCATGCGCGGCTTCATCCCGGCCTCTCAGATCGACGAGCAATATGTCGAGGATTTGCGGCCCTATGTCGGCCAGACATTTACCTTCAAAGTGATCCAGCATGACTTGCCGAACGGCAAGCTGATTCTCTCACGCAAGGCGATTCTGAACGAAGCGAAGGCCGACCGAAGGCGCGAGACCTTGGCCACCTTGGCCGAAGGCCAGCGTATCGTCGGTGTCGTCAGACGGATCATGGAGTACGGCGTGTTTGTCGACATCGGCGGGATTGAGGGGCTATTGCACATTTCTGAGATGTCCTGGAAGCGAATCAAGCATCCAGCGGAAATCTTCAAGCTCGGCGATCAAATCGAAGTCGAAGTGTTGAAGTTCGATCGTGAGAAAAACCGCATTTCCCTTGGTTTCCGGCGTCCCGAGGAGGATCCCTGGCTCACTGCCGGCGAGACGTACCCAGAAGGGTATATCGTGCGGGGCATCGTGAAGAAGATCGAAAACTTCGGAGCTTTCATCGAATTGGAGACCGGCATTCACGGGCTGATTCCCCTGTCAGAAATGTCATGGACTCGCCGCATCAACCATCCCGACCAGATCTTGAAGCTGGGCGATGCGGTCGAAGCGGTGGTGACCCGCATGGATCCTCCGAACCGCAAGATGTCATTGAGCCTCAGGCAGGTGACGGAGAATCCTTGGGATGTCTTTGGCCGCGAGCACCAGCCCGGCGAAGTGATTCGAGGCAAGGTGACGCGCGCCGCGGAGTTTGGTCTGTTCGTGGAACTGAGCGAAGGAATCGAAGGTTTGATGCACGTGTCTGAATTGCGAGAGACGGGAAGCAAGAGCCCGTTGGCTGGATTTCAGTCTGGCCAGGAGATCCTTGCCAAAATTCTGGCAATCGATCTGCAGAACAAGAAGGTTTCCCTCAGTGCGAAAGCCATTGCCGACGAAGAATCGCAAGGCCACGTCAGAGAATACATGGAAGCCGCTGTCAACAGCGGCAACCACAGCCTCGGAGAAAGTTTCCCCAGGGAACTGTGGCAGAAGTCCCACAAAGCCGAGTAGGTTTCTTTCCGTTCGCCCGGATGGGGCCCTTGGCCGCATCCGGGTGTCCCACTAATCTTCGAAGTCGATCCACCTTCCGCCTACGAGTTCGGGCCGGCAGCGATGTTCACCAGCGGCGTCGCTTTGCCAAGTTGTCCACCGGATCCGAAGCTCAACGTATCCATCGGGCAGACCGTGACACAGATGCCACACCCGATGCAGGAGCTGTTCGCATTGGAAATGGGATCCTGCTTCAAAGCGAAGTTCATCACGTCGATTCCAACCTGGCAATTGCGCGAACACTCGTAACACCCAATGCATTTGTCGTTTGAGACGATCTTAAACCGGCTCCACCGAAGTCTGCCGAATAGGTGCGACTGCAGCTGCATGAGCTTTGCCAAGGGGCACCAGTATCGGCACCAGACTTTGCCGCCCAAGAACGGGTAGAGGGTGACGGGAAGAATGCCAACCAGCCAGACATCTGCGATCAGCCGGTACCACTGGATGCCGAAGTCTGCTGGTCTCGCCAAGGCCGCATAGGCGTCTTTGGCTAGCACGAGTACCGTTACAAGGCCGGCCGCAATGAGGACGGCCAGATTCATCCACTCCCAGCGGATCGAAGCCTTTCCCTTCGGAGCCAAATGGCGCCAGCGGTCACCGAAAGTCTCGGCGAGGCCCCCGCAGCCGCAGATCCAGGAGCAATAGCGCTTTCCGTGGAAGACCACCAGAATCGGAATGACGACAAACGTCAGCAACAGGCCCCACGCGATCCAGATCTGATGGGGATTGTAGAAAAACGTGTAGAAGAAGAGCGGCCAGGCGTAAACGATGCCGTAGCTTCGCCAGGCCTGCTCGGCGAACGTCGGGTCGCTTACCAGCTTGGCGCCCACCCATTGATACTGGATCGCATACTGAAACAGAAACTCCGGAACCAGAAAGAAAAACACCCATTGAAAGCTGATCAGACTGACGTAGCGCCAGATCTGGAACCTGTCGTTGCGGTCAAGCCCCCATCGCTTGAGAGCCTGAACTCCAAACACCGTCATCAATGTGGTGTAGAGCACCGTGTACCAGAACGACCAGGGGCGGTCGAAAAACGAGAAGAGCTTGTAACCCCAGCCGCGAAAAGGCCAGAACTCTTCACCGTGGCCAAGCTTGACTCCGTAGACGGTGTACCAAACTAAGAACGATATGCCTAGCCAGGAGAACCGATCGCCTCTGCGGCCAAACTGAACCAAAGCCCCCACAGACGCCAACGCTACGAGCCATCCCGCCCACGTTGCGCCCCACCTCATGCCAGCGCCCTCTGCGGGGCCGCCCCCGACCCAGAGGCCCACGAGAGTGAGCAGCGCCAAGGCTACCGTTCGAAGCAAGCTTCCTTCCCACTCGTTCTCCATCCGCAAACCGAGAGACTTGAGAAACTCACGGGGAACGTCTGCTCCAACAAGCACGAAAGCATGGTCGTAGGGTACTCTGCGGACCTCGTCTTGCGAACCGCGTTTCGTTTTCAAGATTGCTTCGCGTTCGTCGAACTCGGCTACCGTCGAATGGAGCAGCAACTCGATTGTGCCGGCAGCGACCGCTTTGTTCAGTTTTCGCTCGTTGTCCTTGAAGACGCGGGCGATCTCGCTGCCTCGGTGCACCAAGCGAACTTTGTTCTGCTCGCTCAGAGTCACGGCCGCTTCGACAGCGCTGTTGCCCCCACCGACGACCAGGAGGTTCTCGTTCCGGTATTTCCGTGGCGAATACAGCCGGTGGTAGACCTGCTCGCGATCTTCACCGCGAACACCGAGCTTGCGAGGGTTGCCGCGCTGTCCTGTGGCCAGAACCACGCGCTTGGATCGATACCGTCCCGCCGTGGTGGTGACAAGAAAAATCCCATCCTGCCTCTCACACTGCACCAGGCCTTCACCGGTCCGTAGATTGAGTAGGTTCTCCTGCACGATTTCGTGCCATCGCCGCGTGAGTTCCTCTTTGGAGGCGCCGTCTAGCCATAGCTTGCCCTTGGGCGGCTGGCTGTCGGGTTCGGCATAGACCCACTTGCCTTCAGGGAAGTTCTCAATGGTATTCGCGATGAGTTCCTTCTCGATCAACAAGTATTGCAGGCCGCGTTCCTGTGCTTGGAGCGCAGCGTTGAGCCCGCTGGCACCGGCCCCCACGATGACGACGTCGAAGAGGCTGGGGTCACTACCGCCCTTTGCGCCTGGAACGCTCGCGATCTGCTCGATGACCTCGTAACCCTGAGCCATCGCATATTTGATGACCGGTGCCCCAGCGAGATCTCCGACGATGAACAGTCCGGGAATATTGCTTTCGTTGTTCTTCTTCAGATACGGCCTCTCGAACTGCCCGCTTCCAGAGTGAAGCACAGAAACGAGCGCACTCCGTATTCGTTTGGCTAGCGAGGGACCTTCGAGGGTTCGAGCCATGGTCTCTTCTTCCTGACGGTAGCGATCATCTTGCGACAGACAATGTCGGGGCGAACGGGTTTCTCTGACGAGTCACCCGACGCGTGGTTGATCCGACTGCCCCTGCGGCCGCAGCGTAACATGGCACTGTGAGCACAAAGCAGCTGACGGATGATTCGTACTCCCACATTCCGGGCAAACCAAGGGAGACTGCGTGACGGGTACTTTCGCCAGGCCAGCGGGAAACCCCAGAGGGGCCGCCAGACGAGGAGCTCGTGTCAACACGTACAGGTAGCCGATCGCGCTGAGCGCCAGGCCCGCAAAGAAACTCGGGATGGGAGGCAACCCTCTCGCGATTGCCGTGGCGCCACTCAGGCCAGCGAAGACTAGAGCGGAAAGAAGATAGGTTCCGGCCAAGAACCAACCCAGACCGATACCAGACTGCACGGCCCCCGGCGCTGTCTCGAACTCCTCCTGAAACAGCGCGCTTCTTGGCTGCTTGCGCTTGAAGTAGTTTTCGGGATGCCTGAGAAGCTCATCAGACATCTCCCTCATCACAGGCAGACGGCGGCCTTTGACGATAATGGCAACGTCGCTGCTGGAAACCGCACTGCCACAGACAACACAAATCTCGCCATCCCGGGCTGCCACAGCTGGGTAGGGTGCACGCGTTGGCGAATCGCCGGCGAGACCGCTTCCCGGTGGTAGTAGACATAGCGCCAGTACGGATGCCGCTCTTTTCATGTCTTACCTCTCGATTCTTGCCTCAAGGCCTGAGAGAACTCGCCGCGGCGCGCGCGGCGGAATGTTTCCGCTTCGCTTGGCGATTTCGTTGCTGTACGACCCTTATTCACCGGGCATGGGTTGTGCTTTCGCACTCCGTTCCGGCGATGCTCTCGATCCCGTGGTGGCGCTCTCGCCTGGCTTCAAAATACTCCAACACAAGCGACTGGACAAGGGACCTGGTTTTCAGGGAGTCAGGCCAACAGAATTGAGTCTTCACGAGACAAGAGGATGATGGTCACACAGTTCGGGAGGTTCCTGGAAACGTGCCTTCTCTGGGACGTCCTCCGCTGGATGACTGGTCCCCACTCTGATTGCGTCAGGTCCGGGATTCGACGTTGACTGATGCTGCCGCGATCGTTGAGACTACTGGCGCATACGGCAACGAAGGCGCAAAGGAGATCTGACCATGAAAGTCTGGGGGTTTGTGGGCGCGCTCCTGGCAGGACTAGCGGTAGCCGCAGGTGCGTTTGGGGCGCACGCATTGAAGACGCGGCTGGCGCCCGAGATGCTGCAGGTGTTCGAAACAGCAGTGCGTTATCACATGTACCATGCGCTGGGCCTCTTGGCTGTGGCGCTGGCGTGCGATCGCTTGCCGGAGTCGAATTTCGACCTGACCGGCTGGCTGATGCTGGCCGGCATTCTTCTGTTCTCCGGGAGCCTGTACGCGTTGTGTCTCACCGGGGTTCGAGGTTTGGGTGCGATCACCCCGATTGGAGGACTCTGCTTTCTGGCTGCATGGGCGCTGATGGCTTGGAACTTCCTGCGTCGTTAATTTGCGCGTGAGGCGCCCTCGATTCTGTGAAGCGAGACTGGAGGAGACTGCCCTCGAGCCGACTGCTTGGCTTGTCCGAATGTGCTTTTGTGGCACTCGCTTTCCCCGCAGCTCCGACGCCAACAGGCTAAGCGTCGCACTTTCGATGCCTCCGCATGGGCGTCGCGCCCGGCAGCCTCCGCAGCTTGTCAGCGAAACCAAACGCCGAGGGCGACCGCGACGAGCGCGAGCGACACCAGAACAAATCCGGCAATGCTGCCGAAACCACCGGCTAGAAGATCTGGCGAATCAGCGAATCTTCGTCCGGAAAGCTGTGAGTCTCCAATTTCGAATGCACCTTCAGGTCGTTCTTGAAGACTTCGAACCGCCCGTCATTAAATGGCACCAGTTCGAGCGATTTGAGGCGCCGCTTGCCTGCGACTAGTGTAGTGTCCAAGAAGTAAATGGACAGTTGGTTTTGACGTTTTCTGGTTCTGGGTTGAGTACAACCGGGCTGAATTTGCTCAAGAGTCTGACGACACCGCGAGAGT
>VFZK01000136.1 GCA_016871215.1 Acidimicrobiia bacterium
CGGGACAGCACATTGTGCAGCTGCGAGCCCTTGCCTTAAGTGACCGCTGGGGACCCGCCATCGAGTTGACACTTCGCCCGCTCCGTAAGGCTGTCCGTGCGTCGTGAGGCTAATGTCCAGGATGAGATCCACACTCCTATTCCGCTGCCGCTCGACGTGACCGATCCAGCGACTGTTCGCGAAGCGATGAACGAGGTCGGCACAACGTGGGGGTCCGGTCGATCTGCTGGTGAACAACGCTGGCATTCAGGGCAAGATCGATTGGATCGTCAACTACGATCCTGACGAATGGGACCGGATCCTGTCGGTGTTGCTCAAAGGCCCTTTCTTGTGCTGCCAGGCGGTCTTGCCAGGCATGATCGCGCGCCGGCGCGGCAAAATTGTTAATGTTGCGGCGGGTGCGATGGAGGAACGAGTCGACTACGGTGTGGCCACCTACTGCGCAGCAAAAGCGGGCTTGATCAACTTCACGCGCCAATGTGCCGCGGAGAACAAGCGGTACGGCATCTTTGTCAACGCTATCGATCCTGCCGGGATGGACACGGGTATGAGTGACGAGATCCTTGCTGCCGAGCAAGCGTCTGACGAGTTTGCTGGCACCCAAACCAACGCCGGGCGTGCTCCTCGACTGCGGAAACCTGAAGCCATCGTGCCCATGATCTTGTTTCTTCTGTCCGAAGCGTCCGACATGATGACGGGCCGGCTTTTGCAGGCCTCAGCGCCCGACGACGTGCAGTACTTGCAGCTTTGATCGGAACGATGTCATGGAGTTGTCTGGAAGAATTGCTCTGGTCACGGGTTCTTCGCGAGGGATCGGTCGAGCCATCGCACTGGCTATGGCAGAAGCCGGGGCCGACGTGGCGGTCCACTATGCTACCCAGTCTCAGGTGGCCGAAGAAGTCGCGCATGAGATCGTCTCCAAAGGAAGGCGCACTTGAGTTCTGGGTGGGGACGTGTCCGATCGACAAGAACTCAACCGAATGGTTCGCCGCGGGGAAGAGGCTCTAGGGTCCTTTGACATCCTGGTGAACAACGGTGCCGTCTTTCTGGAAAACGTTCCTCTGTGGGATATCACCGAGGCCCAATGGGACCGCGTCTTGGCTGTGAACCTTAAAGGGCCGCTTTTCGCCATGCAGACCGTGGTTCCGGCAATGAAGGCCCGGGCCTCCGGTGTCATTCTGAACATCTCCTCATTGGGCGCCGAAGTCGCCATGCACGGCATGGGCGCGTACATCAGTTGTAAAGGTGCTTTGAATGCGTTGACGCGCGCCATGGCCCTGGAGTTGGCTCCCTGGAACATTCGGGTGAACGCGCTCGCTCCTGGACACATCGACACCCAGGAGAATCGCGAGTGGATCTGCTCCGATCCCGAGCGCGAAGCTCGCTTCCGCGCTCGCATTGCCCTGGGACGCCTGGGAAGAACTGAGGAGATGGGCCGAACTGCGGTGTTTCTGGCGTCAGAGGCGGCAGGATATATTACCGGGCAGGTGATCTATGCCGATGGGGGCCTGATGATCTGGCAAGGACCGATCGCCTGAGAAAGCTGCGCGAGAGAATTGGGGTGCTTCACTACAAACAAACGTGCGTCTCCTCGAGCAGAATGCCGTAGAGGGCACTCACCTGTTTGTAGTGCCGCACGCCAGTGCGGCCATCTGGAGTTTGGACATTTCAAATCTCACGACTTTTCAGGCCGGTCTGGCAGGCTGGAGGCCTGCAAGCCATTAGCCGGTGGTCGAGCGTTAGCGACACCACCGGCTATGATCTTGCGGCGAGCAGCACCCTGGAGGGGTGCCAGCCGCCGTCTTCGTCGAGCGCGTCTCACTGATCGAAACCGGCCGCGCTGCGGTCCCACCGGGGTACTACGTTTCTCCTGACGCAGACCAGGGGTGGAGCAAAACGCTCCACCCCTGGCGAATGGCTAGCAAGCCTCTGTGAAGTACTGGCGTGCTTCGCTACCAACGAAAGCCATCCATGGCCTGGTAGCACAGCAGTTCGAAAGGCGACCTGGCACAAGGAGAGAAGATGAGCAAGGCATCCACCCTGAAGCCCCTGAGGGTTGCCCTGGTGCCGATTCGCGCGGAGTTTGGCGATGTCACCAAAAACCTCGCCAACATCCTGGGCTGGATTGAGCGAGCCGGCGCGCAGTGTGCGAATCTGGTCTGTTTTCCCGAAATTGCGCTGCAAGGCTACTGCACGGTGCCAGCGGTCGTGCGTCGCCTGGCCGAACCCTCTGATGGTCCAAGTTGCAAGGCCATTCAAAAACGGGCAGAGGCATGCGGGCTGGTGGTTTCTTTCGGCATGTCTTTGCTGGAAGATGGAAAGATGTTCAACAGCCAAGTGCTCATCGGCCCGTCTGGCTACCTTGGCGCTCAACACAAGATCCATCTTTGTGGATTCGACAAGGTCTACGATCTCGCCTCCTGCTGGAATGTGTTCGACATTGGCGGCTGGAAGATGGGTGCGACCATTTGCTACGACTCGGAGTTTCCCGAAGCTGCGCGGATCCTGGCCGTCAAAGGAGCAGATCTATTGTTGATGTCTTTCGCCAACGGCCGGCGCAATTGGAAGAATCAGGCAGCCCAGCCGGGCGACTGGCAGGACGAACATATGCCGTTTATCCCCTCGCGGGCCTACGATAACCGGATCTTCGTGGTGGGCGTGAATCATGGGGGCGAAGTGCGAGACGTGGAAGGGAATGCCATCGCGAATCCCGAAGGCCAGGAGAGTGGGCTGGAGTGGGCTCCCGGCGGCAGCGTGCATCGCTGGACGGGCTACGCTTTTGCGATTAATCCGATGGGCCGCTTGATAGCGGAAGCAGACCGTGCCGATCACGCCGAAAAAATGCTGATCGTCGATCTCGATCCGGCACTTCTTGACGAAGCTCGGTACCCGTGCCTCGTGAAGCTGCCTTCCGGGCCAGCGTGCGGCGATTTCGTTCAAGTTCGGCGCACCGACACGTTCGCCGACATCTTGCTGCCAGGCCGGGCCGAAGATAGAGAGAGTCAAGGTCAGCGCGTGAGCAGAGCATGACGATGAACCTGAAGATCACCGAGCAGAAACGGACGGGTTTCTTCGCCGACTGCAGCCGTGAGGAATTCGACCGCCGCATCCGGCGTCTGCGTGAAGAAATGGGTTGCCGCGGAATCGATGGGTTGCTCTTAACGCAACAGACGAACGTTCGCTACGCCAGCGCATTCTACGAAGTGGGGTGGATTGTCCCGGCCTATTTCTACATGGTCTTCGTTCCCCGAAAGGAATCGCTGCCGCTTGCTATCTTCTGCCCTGAAGGGGATCAAATCCAGACGGAAGCCAGCTCGATCGAAACCGTTATCCGTTGGGACTTTCCGGCCGGGTTCTACACGGGCAAGGTCGAGGACGCTCTAATTGAGGCGACGGTTGCGTGGTTCAAGAAGCTGGACCTGGAGCGGGCCTGCATGGCCAGCGAAATCGGAGCGCACTTCCGGCTTGGGCTGTCGGTCGAATGTTTTGACGGCATTCGCAAGGCGCTACCCGAGGTCGAGTGGAGTGACTGCGGCTCGATCATGTGGGCCGTGCGCTGCATCAAGTCGGAAGAGGAAGTCCGACGGCTCCGCGAAGCCTGCCGTATTTCTTGCCTCGGCATTCGAGCCGGATTCGAAGCCATCAGAGATGGAGCCTCGGAGCGTGACATCGCGAATTGCATGTCGGCCACCATGCATGCTTCAGGCGGCGGCGAAATCCGGTTTCTATCTTTCTATGCGGGGCAGGAGCGCGCGCTCTGGGCCGATTCGATCCCGCGGCGCGACATGATTATCCGCCCAGGCAGTCTGCTGCAGTTCGACGGCGGCTGCACGTACGAAGGCTACTTCGCCGACTTCAAACGGTTCGCCTGTCTTGGGGAACCGACGCCAGAACAGCGCTGCTGCTTCGAGATTGCCAAAGCGAGCGAGCAGGCAGCGATCGATAAGGTGGCGCCGGGAATCACCTGCGGCGAAGTGTATGAGGCGTCTCAGCAGGCAATTCGCGACGCTGGGTATCCAGCGTTCGTGGAGTGGTGCCAGAAGATCGGCTGGTCGAGCATTGGACACAACCTCGGGCTGGACATCCACGAAATGCCCGGAATTTCGATCAACAGCCAGACGCCACTGCAGCCCAATATGGTCTTGGCGATCGAACCCTTCTTCTATCACAAAGGCGGATACCCGCTTTGGGAAGTCACTAACAAGTACGGTTTGGAAGACGACGTCTTGGTGACGGCCACCGGACACGAGGTGCTGACGCCCGACGCGCTCATCGATCGAGATATTTGGATTGCCTAAGGCTGCCTCGTTCTCGTCCTCGAATCCAAAGGCCGAGGACGACGACGAGGACGAGCACGAGAAAAACGAGAACGAAACCCTCGTTACGTCGTGCATAACGGGCTAGGCGTTTTCGGCGACAGGGGCGCCGAAAACGTGGCCCTCTGGGCAGCTGAAAACAAACAGCTTAGCTCAACATGAAAAACATTTTTTGCAAGTGTTGCCCCTAAGCGCCTAACCAAGGGCTTCGTGCTTGATATCCCGGTTGCGATAGGTAGGCCGTGGTGTGCTCACCGCGCCGTTTTCCCAACGCATTGGCACTTCGCGGCGCGCTGAGGACAGCCCGCCCTACCTGCCGCCTGTGTCGCGCCGAAACGAGAACCTACTTCTCGTTTTATCGTGCATAACCGCCTGAGCCAGCCCGCTCGATCGATCCAGCTTAGAGAAGGTCGCTCGCAGGAGTGGGAACAGCGGCGGTTGTTTCTGGCCGCGTTCTGATTGCGAACCATGACAACGCTGCAGCCACAGACAACGCGGCTGTAAAACGCAGACTGCCCAGCCAGCCAATTCGGGCGGCCACCCAGGGAGTGAGGCTGGCAGAGACGAATCCCCCGAGGTTGCCTCCCATGTTTATCATGCCGCCGCTGCGGCCTGAGGAATCTGGCGCAATCTTCATGGCCGTTGCCCAGTAGACGGGATCGACAAACATGATGATGCCTTCGCACAGCGTGAGTTCAAGAACCGCCAGGTAGGCATTGGCTTCCTGCGCACCCAGCCAGAGCAGCGCCGCAGCGACTATCATCGAGACGATCGGCAATCCACGCCGGCCACGAATATCCCCGAATCGGCGGATGAGCCAATCTGACATCGAGCCACCCAGGGGCGACAGAATAATGGTGAGAATCCACGGAGCGGTCGCAAGCCAACTGCTCTCGAGAATGTCGAACTTTCGCACCTGCACCAGGTAGGGAAAGAACCAGAACACAAACACGTATGAGACGTAGTTGTTGAGGAAATAGCTGGCGGTCAGTATCCAGGCATTCCGATTGCGAAGCACGGAAGGCTCTGATCGCTTCGAAGCCGCCGCCGGTTGCGTGGAATTCCAGCCCGGCTTGTCACCGCCAATCCGGCCCCAAATCGCGGCTAGCAGGAAAGCTGGGGCCGACAGCATCAGGAGCGCTTGCTTCCAGCCCCAAGCCAGCATCAGCCGCGCCACCACGGGAGGAGCGATCGCCGAACCGAGTCCCATACCGATGCAGGGCACGGACCAGGCCCGTGCCTGCTCGGTCCCCCGAAACCAGCTCGAAACGACGCGGCTGGAAGTCGGATAGGTCGGAGATTCCGTGATCCCAAAAACGAAGCGCACGGCCAGCAAAGCGGCAAAGCTTCCCACCGTCGCCACAATGAAGGGAGCTTCTATCGTGGCTGTGACGACCGTCAGCACACCCCAGCCGAGCATCGCCCAGGCCAACACGCGCCGCGACCCGAGGCGGTCGGCCAAAGATCCAGACCAGTACTGAAAGAGCGAATAACCCAGTAAGAAGGCGCTGAACACCTGGCCCATGCGGGGCTGGTCCAGGCTGAGGTCTTGCATGATCAGAGGGCTCATCACGGAAATGCAGACACGCTCAATGTAGCTGATGGTGCTGACGGCGCCGAGCAGCGCCAGAATAATCCAGCGCGCACCGCTGCCCTGAAGCGGGCTGTCTGAACGGCACGGAGTGCTGTTGGACATGTTTCCCTTTTCTCGCGACTTATCGAGTCCTGTGATCCGAACCGTTCATGCTCGAAGTGCGAATCTATCCCAGAGTCTCAGATCCTGTTCGCCGAATCCAGTTCCGGACCCAATCCACCGATGCCAGTCCCAAATCGCAGACGGCGAGCTCAGGAACACGATGCCCGAGAGCCGGCGCTGCTTCAGCAGGTTGAGCGAGACCGTGCACTGGTGCTCCATCAATCGAGGCTCAGATCCTCTTAAAGCCCCCGAAGGTTGCTGAGCTGAGTTTGACCCTTGCTCACACGGGCAACCGATTTGGCGAGGTGGCTGTTCAGTAGCCGAACCGTTAGGAAGGGCTAATACCTTCGACGGACCCCGGTTGCGCCGCCATTGACACTGGCACATCAGAACGCATAGGTTATGAATCGGAGTGAAGAGCCTCGGCACTCGCGCATGGTAACACTCGGCGCACCCTGTCCGAAAACGATTTGAACGAAAAATCAAGCGGCTTGTTAGATCGAGCTAGGGAGGAGCCTTGAAATCAGGCAGAAGGGTCTACATCAACGGCGAATTGTTTCCAGAGGCGGAGGCGAAGATCTCGGTTTTCGACAGTTGCGTTCTGATTGGAGATGCCATCCAGGAAGTCACCCGAACCTTCAGACACAAGCTGTTCCGTTGGGACGACCACCGCGACCGCTTCTACCGTTCCGTGAAGGCGGCTCGATTGGCGTTCGAAATGCCACCCGAAGAACTCGACCGGGTGACCCAAGAGTTTCTGGAGTGCAACCTGCACACGCTGGCCGAAAACGAAGAGGGTGGTGTGGGGCATCTGGCCAGCCGCGGCGTGATGGGCTTGGTGCTTCCACCCACGCGTACGTCCTTCGTGATGTACTTCTTTCCGCTTACAAACGGGCAAAGAAAGACCGCCCACTACTACAATGTGGGGCGGCATGTCGTTACTCCACCCACCCGGCACTCTCATCCGCTGACGTTGGATCCGAAAATCAAATACCGCAGCCGGCTGCACTTTTCGATTGCCGACGCGGAAGCGCGCCTGGTGGATCCCGAGGCGATTCCTCTCATGCTCGATCTCGATGGAAACTTAGCCGAAGGGACAGGCTGGAACTTCTTCCTGGTGCGCAACGGGGAGTTGCTCACTCCTTCGGGACGGAACATCCTGGCTGGCATCAGCCGGAAAACCACCCTCGAACTCGCGAGAAAGCACGGCCTGCCTGCCTTCGAACGCGATCTTCAACCCTACGATGCGTTGACGGCGGATGAAGCTTTCATCACGGCAACTTCGCTTTGCCTGATGCCGGTGACGCGCTTCAACGGCGAGCCTGTCGGAAACGGAAAGCCAGGGCCAGTCACCCGCCAGTTGATGTCTTGGTGGAAGGAGTACCTCAACTTCGATTTCGAAGCTCAGGCAAAGCAGTTCCTGGGAATGTAGCGCATTCAGGAGGAAACGATGTCAGGCCACTATCAGCCCGGCTGCGAAAGCCTGGCCCTCAACACCCGGCAGATCGCCGGAGAAGGGCAACCGAAGGTTCAAGGGAAAATTCTCTACGTTAGCGATGACAAAAGGATCACACACGGTGTCTGGGAGAGCACGCCCGGAACTTTCACCATGGCATTTGCCAACGACGATTCCGGTCTGGTGTTGTTTGGCGAAGCCATCGCCCACTTCGATGACGGGACCACTTGGACGCTGGGCCCGGGTACGCTGTACACCTTCAAGGCGGGCACACGCATTCGCCTCGAGATCACGAAGACCTGGAGGAAGGTATTCTTTAACTACTATCCGGCGGGGACCACGCTGGTTGCGGGGACTTAGCGCTCTGTTTAGTTGCGGTGAGGTTTTCCCAAGTGGGCTGCACCGTCAACTTCGATCAGGCATCCAGCACGCTCGAAGCTCTCCCCGCGATGCAGAGAGTTTCTGGATTCCCGCTTTCGCGGGGATGACGGTGGTTCTCCCAGAGAGAATAGGTTGCCCTCAGGAGGGCATCTCATGGAATTGCGAAGGCTTGGACGGAGTGGAGTGGTGGTATCGCCGATTTGTTTTGGCACGATGCTGTTTGGAAATCCCGTCAGAGAGCCTGAGGCGGAGCAACTCGTCAACCAGGCGATCGACCAGGGCATCAACTTCATCGACACCGCCAGTTCTTACGAGGGCTACGACCGCATTCCTGGAAGCCGAGGTGGAGTAGCGGAAGAGTATCTGGGCCGCATCCTCAAGGGCAGGCGAGAGAAAGTCGTCTTGCTGACGAAGATCGGCAACGCGCTCGGGCCTGGGCCGCATGACAAGGGGGGATCGAAAATCCACCTGCAACGGGAACTTGAGAAATCGCTGAAGCGGCTTCAAACCGACTGCATCGACATCCTGATGCTTCATTGGCCCGACACGGACGTTCCTTTCGAAGAGAGCCTGAGGACAC
Organism: Acidimicrobiia bacterium; assembly: GCA_016871215.1. GTDB lineage: Bacteria > Acidobacteriota > Terriglobia > Versatilivoradales > Versatilivoraceae > VFZK01. Next base: position 8,430 of record VFZK01000136.1, read on the forward strand.
TGGACCTGTTCGTGAAGCAGGGCAAGATTCGCTATTTCGGCGTGTCGAATTTTCTCGCCTGGCAGATGTGCGAGCTGTTGTGGTTGAGCGACCGCTACGGCTTGGAGAGGCCGATTGCCTGCGAGCCTCCGTACAGCATCCTGCGGCGTGAGATCGAGATTTCGGAGATCTCTTTTTGTCGCAAGTTCGGAATTGGCATTGCCTGCTACCAGGTTTTGCAAGGGGGATGGCTGAGTGGCAAGTACCGGAAGACGGAGGCTGCCAGCTCGGGGCGTCTGGCTGAAAAACCTGGCTGGCTCCAGCCTCTGCCAGACGCGATCTGGCCGAGATTGGAGGCGCTGGCTCAGCTGGCCGAGGAATTAGGCGCCGGCTTGGCCGAATATGCGATCGCTTGGGTGTTGCGGCATCCGGAAATCAGTTCGGCGATTCTGGGTGTGCGGAGCGCGACGAATCTGGCCAGCGCCGTCAAAGCAAGCGAGTTGAAAATTCCTGCAGCGCATCAGGAGAAGATCGAAGAATTGTTCCCGCTGGCCATGGACCTGCGCTGGACTTTCAGCACCAGAAAGATCCGAGTGTGGCAATAGCGCTGCGACCTCTGGAAGATGACAATGAGCACAAACACGGCAACCACCCACGAGGGAATGACTGCGGCGGCGAGTCCGGGGCTGCCGCAACGAGTGAAAGTGATATGCGGGCTTCTGTTGGGACTTCGCCGGCACGATCTGCGCGCAGCGAACACGTTCCTGAACGCCATGTACCCGGGCGTTCCCTGGTTGGTTCGCGTGATTCGATTTGTAGGATGGTTTTTGCGTAATGGGTTCGTGGATATTCCCAAGGGACTCGAGGACGTCAGCTGGGACAAACCCGTTTCGAAGGTCCCCATCTGGCTGGCGGAGGGAAATCCTTTGGAGAACTATCCGTTCTCGAAGGATCCGCAAGCCCGGTTGCCGGAGTCGGCCGAAGTGGTCGTGATCGGGGCGGGGTTCACCGGTGCGTCCGTGGCGTACCACTGGTCGAAACGCTCCGCGGATGAGAAACTCCTGGTATTGCTGGAAATGGGCGATGCGGCCAGCGGATCGTCGGGCCGGAACGAAGGTGTGGTCGTGATGGGGCGCTATTACTCCTATGTCTACAAGACGGTGAATCACTACCTCGAGGGAGTTCGCAGCGACTTGAGCCGCGAAGCCAGAAAAGCTTTGGCCTGCGAATACGCTGCGGCGTATTGCCAAGCGGCCTACGTCAACGCGGACATGATCGAGCAAACCGTTCGCTCAGAAGGTTTCGACTGCGACTACGCCCGCAAGGGCTGGGTTCAAGCGCTGGGCTTGGCGAACCAGGAGTTGCTGAAAGAGTCGGCAAAGGCGGCGCAGGATACGGGCTTCACCGATTGGACAACGATCACTCCAGAGCAGGCGTTTGATCTGACGGGAATGCAGACTCAAGGATTGTCCGGGCTTTCAGTGAAGGCGGCTACCTTTCATCCGGCGAAGTGGGTTTGGTGCCTGATTCGCAAAGCGCTTGAATCCAGCAAGGTCAGCTTTTTTTCCAGGACTCGCGTTTCGCGTGTGGAGGATGCCGGTGACTTCTATCGGGTGCATACGCAACGAGGCGTTATCCGAGCCCGGTACGTGGTCAACGCGACGGAGTCGTACACACCGCTCCTGCACCGGCAATTCCACGATGTCATCCAGCCCATGCAAACTCAGGCGGCTTTTGGCACCGGAGCGAAGAACCAGTTGAAGCCCCATGTCGCGGCCAGCACGGTGCGCGGATTTTTTGGGCGGCACGGCAACGGCATGCTTTTCGGTTCGGATGCCACCCGCGTTCGCGACGAGGAGGCGGGCGTCATCCAACCGTCGCGGTTTATCACCAAGTTTCTTTTAGGTATGGCGCCTCAGCTCTTCGGACGGGCGCGCATTCATGTGACTAACGAATGGAGCGGAACGGTTAGCTATACTCCCGACGAGTACCCCATCGTCGACTTAATGGACGACAAAAGACAGTACATTATTGCGGGAATGGCCGGCTCTGGAACCGGAGTGTCGTTCAACGCGGCACATCATGTGGTAGGGCGGATTCTGGGCCTCGACCAGGTGGATTACTACCCGGCAAAGTACTTCTCAGCGAAGCGATTCGCTACGAAAGCATGAGTGTTCGGACGATCGCCCGATCGATAACGACCCAGCCGAACGCAAGGGAACGATAGCGATCTTTGGAGTCCGGGAGTCTTCCGCCGCTCTCCAGCGTTTAGCCGGCCCTGCAGTCGCCGCCTGAAGGCGGTACAACGAACGCTCCAGCTCTCTTGGGATTGTAGGAGTTGGTAGGCCAAGCTTGAAACCCCTCTGGGTCTCCCCCTAAGGCGCTGGAGGTGTGAAAAATTGTAGCGGCACTCTATGAGCGCCGACCCTGCAAAGGGGAGAAAGCTCTCTTATCCGCGACGCCGTCTGCGAAACACCGAAAAGAAGGAGCACCGAAAAATGCTGAGTCGACACCAAATGACCGGCCCGTGGGCCGGGCTTCCCGTTGCCTGGCGCGATGACCTGAGCTTCGATGAAGACGCTTACCGCGCCAACCTAGCCAAGTGCTGCCGCGCCCGCATGCCAGGCGTCTATACCGGCGGCACCACCGGCGAATTTTATGCGATGGAGATGGATGAGTGGAAAGCGATCAACCGGGCAACCATTGAAGAATGCAAGAAGGCTGGCACTCCCGTGATGGTTGGCGTGACCTCCACCTACACGCTGGGCGCGCAGCGCCGCGCCGCTTGGGCTGCCGAAATGGGCGCTGACGCGATCCAACTCGCTCTGCCTTTCTGGATGGAGGTCAGTGACCGCGAGCTGGCCGGCTATTTCCGGGCGGTGACCTCGGCCTGCCCTGGGCTGGTGCTTTCGGTCTACGAGACCCTTCGTTCCAAGAAGCGCCTGACGGTCGAGCAGCACCGGGCCATCTACGCGGAAACCGGCTGTTACATGGCAGTCAAGTCCAACTCCGGCACGGTGGGCTGCACACCAGAGGGATGCGAGCGCTTGAGTGAGTTCATCAACGTCTGGGTGGGCGAGAAGCTGTGGAGCAAGCTCGGTCCGCACGGAGCCATCGGTTGTGCCAGCGCCCTGGTGTACATGAACCCGCGGGTGATTCTGCTGATGTTCGATTTACTCCGCGAGAAGAAGTGGGACGAACTGAAGAAGTGGACAGATTTGCTTCACCTCTACGACGAGAACGGGCTCAAGCCTTTCACCGAGAAGGGATTCATGGATAGTGCCTACGACCACATGCAAGGACTGGCCGCCGGTTTTCTGGAAATGAAGCCCGTCTCTCGCGGGCCGTATATCAGCGCAACGGCCGAAGATGTGGCGCAGCTGAGGCAGTGGATGCAAGACAACACGCCAGAGCTGCTGCGACTGTGAGCTGGCCACGCTGGTTTCAGATTCCGTGGCGATCCGCTTTTCGTAGCTCGGAGCCTGCGCCGTTCACCGGTCAATCCCTCAGGATTGAGCCGACGATAACGCCGCCGACCGCTCCGTGGACCAGGCTGCCTAGGAACCAGGTCAACGCCATGTGGTAGGGGATAGCTATCAAATGTCACAACATCGTGAAGTCCCAGAAGTGTCACAACATCGTGGAGTCAGACAAACAGAGAATTGTTCAGGGCCAGCGGAAGGAGCCCGTAGGGCGACGGGAGTTGGCCCTGAACA
>VFZK01000137.1 GCA_016871215.1 Acidimicrobiia bacterium
CGGAGTTCAAATAGCATCTCCTTCCGTGAAAATACGGAAGTATGCCCGCTAATCTGAACTCTCCATTGCCTGTAACTTTCTGGGTTCGATGTCAAGAAGGAATCCCTGAAATTGCTCAAGAAAATTCTGAAGGGCTCGAAACAATTTCAAATCGAAAAATCTAATCCGGTTTGTAATCGTCTCGTGATCAATCTCTTAATGAATCAAGCCGCCTCAACGTTGGGACACTAGTGAGAGCTTGATTTAACGCTTGCTGTTGTGTTAACTAATCATGGTGCGCCGAATATAGCGCAGCCTCCAGCAAAACAAAATTCAAAAACTAAAACAGAAGGGGAGCGGTTATGAGAGGAACACGGTCGGAGATGATTGACCAGGTGTCTGACATGGTCGAAAGCATCCTGGTACCTGGTAAACTGGTGCAGAAGGTTCTTTCTGTTGTTGTCAGTCTGTCGAGCTCTGAACGAGGGGTTGTGCTGGTGCTGAGCGATGGCAGTAAGCTTGAGGCGAAGGCGTCAGCTGGCGGTAATACGACCGATCTGAATGCGGTGAAAGACGTCTGCAACAACTACCTGAGCGATCTCAGCAAAGCTGCCGCCGCGATTTATGTACCTGACACGCGAAAGGACGAGCGGTTTCGCAAGGCGGCTGTGTTGAAGTCCAGCGACATTCTCTCCTTCGTTTGCGTTCCATTGCGGCTTGAGGGATCGCTTTATGGGATTCTCTACCTGGATAGCACGGTTTCAGCGCGGCTCTTCTCGTCGCTTGACCTGGAGCGCATCGGCAGGTACGCCAAGCTGATCACCAATGCGATGGTCCGAGAACAAAAACTTCCCGATATTGACGTGAAGGTAGCCACGGTTTCCGTCAACGATTATCTGGCCGAACGCACCATCGACGAAATCGAGCGGCAGCAATTGAGCGCGCTTTTGGCGAAGAACAACTGGAACGTTACGCGCACGTCGATGGCGATGGACGTGCCTCGGCGCACCCTTTACAACAAGATGACGAAGCACGGAATCCGCCGGCCTCGCCGTGGGAAGCTGGTGGCCTCGGCTGGCATAGCTTAGTCTAGATGTCGCCGACTCCGGCTACATCTTTTTTGGACCCGGAGAGCCCGAGGTTTTGGGCTCTCTGGCCGTTTGCTTGCCAGGAAAACTGGTTTGCCCCGCCTGCCCGTTCGAGTTACCTTCCAGCGTAAGAATCGGCCGAGGTATGACGCACACTCTGGCGACCGACCTGTTCCGAGAGATCGTCTCTCGTCCGTCGGAGCAGATTGACCTCGCGCAAGCCGCGCTTCTGATCGCTCTCGACGAATACCCTGCGTTGAGCATATCGAGTTACCTGGAGCATCTCGACCTGCTCGCAGCAGAAGTTGCGAAAGGTCTGCCTTTCTGTGTCGCAGAGCGGCCCATGGAGGCAGTTGAAGCCCTCAACCGGCAGCTATTCGAGGTGGAGGGATTCAAAGGAAACCAGGAAGAGTATTACGAGCCTCGCAACAGTTTTCTTAACGATGTTATTGACCGGAGAACCGGCATTCCGATCACCTTGTCGCTACTCTATATGGAAGTAAGCCGTCGCATCGGATTGAAAGTTGACGGTGTTGGGATGCCCGGGCATTTCATTGTTAAGTGCCGGCACGCTGGCTTGGAGATCTTCATCGATCCGTTCGAGCGGGGTGAGATCCTCCTGGAGGAAGGATGCCGCCGAAAGCTGATCCAGCTGCATGGAGAGAAGTTTCAGTTTGATCCATCTTATCTCAACGCCGTCGACCACCGGCAGATCTTAAACAGGATGCTGCTCAACTTGAAGGGGATCTACTGGAGCCGGCAGAACTATGCCAAGGCACTGGGCGTCATTGAAAAGCGGCTGCTCATCAGTCCAGGGGCCGCAACAGAAATTCGTGATCGCGGCTTTGCCCACTACCGGCTAAATAGGTTCTCTTCAGCCATCGCAGACTGGTCTCGTTATCTTCAGCTGCGTCCTCACGCGTCGGATGCTTCTGAGGTCACTCGAAACCTCAAGATCGCAAGCCAGGCGTTAGCCTTCCGTAACTAGCTTTCGCAGGTCTGAACGGTGATCGTCTGGCGGCAGACACGTTGGTTGCCAGCCGGTTCCGGACGCTGCGGCGTGCTTGGTGATGGTACTCTTGGGCTGACGACTCCCAGTCGTCCTACCACTCAGTGAAGTGGTCGAAACCACTGGCCTTCAGACGCCGTCTCCGGGCGCCGTCGCAAAGCCACAACCCGGCCCCCTGCGTAATCTGTCCGATTCTTCGAACGGGCAGCCCATCGATGTAGAGGGGAACCTGGCGACCGACGCGCGACGGCACCGTAAAGAGTAACTCATAGTCCTCTCCGCCATGCAGGGCGTAATGAAGCGGAGCATTGGAGAGCGACCGGCGCTCTCGGTCCGTGATCGTCGCTGTGGGAATCTGAGACAGCTCCAGGTCTGCGCCGACGCCGCTTTGCTTGCACAGGTGACCCAGGTCCGTGGAGAGCCCGTCGCTGAGATCGATCATTGCGGAGGCGAGTTTGCGCTCGGCGAGATAGCGTCCAGCGAAGCAGCGCGGTTGCGGTCGCAGATGCCGGCGCACGGCTGCCGACCGCCAAGTCTTCTTTCCCGGGCGTGTCAGCAGCTCCAGCCCGATTGCCGATCGTCCCAGCTCTCCCGTGACGTAGATCGAATCCCCGGGTCTTGCTCCTTGCCGAGTCGAGAGGTGTGCCGGCTGGACGTCACCGATGATTGTGACATCGACGAAGATCCCCTGGCGCGACCGGCAGCTGTCTCCTCCAATCAACGTCACGGCGTGCTGGCGCGCGAGGGCTGCCAAACCGCGATAGAACCGCGGCACGAAGCCGGAAATCACTTCTCGAGGCACAGCGATTGATGTGGTGGCAAACAGCGGCGTGCCACCCATGGCTGCAATGTCGCTCAGGTTGACGGCGAGGGCCTTCCATCCCGTGTCTTCGGCTGAGCAGTAGTCGAGATCGAAATGGACCCCTTCTACCAATGCATCAGTCGAGACGAGGAGAAGACGTCCGGGACGTGGACGAAAAGCGGCCGCATCGTCGCCAATGGGCAACACGAGCTGGCGAGTCGTGCGGACAACGGTGCGACGGATGTGGCGGATGATCTCGGCTTCAGAGGAGAAACCCGCGCGCATCAGCGTCGGCCGGACTTTTGAGACGAGGGGTTCAGGGAGGAGTTACGATTCAGCGCGATGTCGAGCACCTGTTTTACCTCATCAACAGGAGTGATCTTCATCGATGCCCTGACGCTTCTGGGAAGCTCATCCAGGTCCTTGCTATTGAGATGGGGAATGATGACCTGCTTGATTTTTGCCCGCCGGGCCGCCAAGATCTTTTCCTTGAGCCCCCCAATGGGCAAGACGTTGCCGCTGAGTGTGATCTCGCCTGTCATCGCGATCCCTTTCTTTACGGAACGTCTGGTAAAGAGAGAAACCATCGCCGTAGCCATGGTGATTCCCGCTGAAGGTCCATCCTTCGGGATGGCGCCCTCGGGCACATGGACATGAATATCGCGGTCCTGGAAGAACTCTTCGTCAATGCCAAGTTCTCTTGCGTGGCTTCGCGCGTAGCTGAGGGCGGCCTGAGCAGACTCCTTCATGACCTCGCCTAGCTTTCCCGTCAGCATCAACCCCCCCTTGCCGCGCATGGCTGTGGACTCGACGAACATGATTTCGCCACCGGTGGGCGTCCACGCCAAGCCGGTAGCCACACCCACTTGGTCCTTCTTGGACATTTCTTCCGGCAGCACCTTGGGTGCGCCTAGAAAGTCATGGACGTTCTCGGGGGTCAAACGCACCATGCCGCGTTTGCCTTCAGCAATCTTTCGCGCCACCTTCCTGCAGACGGAACCGATTTCCCGCTCGAGGTTTCTCAGGCCGGCTTCCCTTGTGTATTGCGTGATGATGGTGCGGAGTCCCGCGTCGGTGAACTGTACCTGGCGCTCCTTCAACCCATGTTCGCCAAGCTGCTTGGGGATGACATGCTTTTTGGCGATCGCCAGTTTTTCCTCTTCCGTGTAACCCGACAGCTCGATGACTTCCATTCGGTCGCGAAAGGCTGGCTGGATTGGGTCGAGCAAATTGGCGGTCGTAATGAACATCACTTTGGAGAGGTCGAAAGAAACTCCCAAGTAGTTGTCGCGGAAGGTGGAGTTTTGCTCGGGGTCGAGCACTTCGAGCAACGCTGACGAGGGGTCTCCGCGGTAGTCGGCGCCAATCTTGTCGACTTCATCCATCATGAAAACCGGGTTGTTGGACCCAGCTTGGTGAATCCCCTGCATGATCCGTCCAGGCATCGCCCCGACGTAGGTACGTCGATGTCCTCGGATTTCGGCTTCGTCGTGGACACCGCCCAGGCTCAGTCGAACGAACTTTCGCTCCAGAGCTCGCGCAATCGATTTTCCTAGAGAAGTTTTTCCCACGCCGGGCGGACCAACAAAGCAAAGGATCGGACCCTTGGTGTCTCCTTTGATCTTGCGCACGGCCAGGTAATCGAGAATTCTCTCTTTGATCTTGTCCAGGCCCGTGTGGTCTTCATCAAGCGTTTGTTTGGCTCGGCGCAAGTCCAGGTTGTCCGTAGTCGAAACAGACCAAGGAAGGGCGACCATCCAATCCAAGTAATTCCGTATGGTGGCTGTTTCGGCAGAGTCGGGATGCATGCGTTCCAGCTTCTTCATCTGGCGCTCGCATTCCTCCGCAACTTCCTTGGGCATTTTCGACTTGGCTACCTTGTCCCGCAACTGCTGAATCTCCTCGGAAAGCTCGCTGGACTCCCCAAGTTCCTGCTGGATCGCTTTCAGCTGTTGGCGCAGATAGAACTCCCGCTGCGACTTGTCGATCTCCCCGCGAGCCTGTGTGTTGATCTCCTGCTGCACCGTCAGTAACTCCAGTTCCTTGGCCAACAGCTCGTGGACGCGTTTCAACCGCGCGGCGGGATCAACCAGATCGAGCACTCCTTGCGCATCCGGAGACTTCAAGTCCAGATTTGAGGCAACCAGGTCCGCCAGCCGTCCCGGGTCTTCCAGATTCGCCATCAGCACCATCACTTCAGGAGAGATGTTCTTGCCCAGGCTGGCGGCCTTTTCCAACGAAGCTCGAACATTGCGAACCAGCGCCGTCATCTCGACCGGCAGATTCTCGATCATCGGTTCAGAGACAACCGAGATCTTTGCTTGCAGATACGGCTTCGACTCCTCATCGAAGGATTCGACTTTGGCCCGTGACAGGCCTTGCGACAAAATGCGAATGCGCCCATCAGGCAGCTTGAGCATGCGCATGATGATAGCCACGGTGCCCATGCTGTAGAGGTCCTTCGCCGCGGGTTCTTCCTGCTCCATCTCTTTCTGGGAAACGAGCAGTATCAGCCGGTTTTCGGATAGCGACTGGTCGACTGCTTTGATAGAGCGGTCGCGGCTCACGAAGAGAGGGACAATCATGAACGGGAAGACGACGATGTCGCGCAGCGCCAGTACGGGCAATACTTCGGGAATCTTAAGTTGCGACTCATCGGGCTTTTCTTCGTCGGGCATGGCACTCCGGTTAGCTAAGGAACCTCGATCGGGATAACTTTCTCTTGTTTGTGCCGATTCGGAAGCTTCGGAAGGGTAATCGTGAGCACTCCGCTGGCCAAGCGTGCCTTCGCGGAACTGATGTCGACTGCGATCGTCAGGTAAATCGTGCGATAGAACTTCCCGTAGCCTCGTTCCAGGCAAAGATAGCGAACCCGGTTGCTGTGCGACGGCTGCCGCTTCTCTCCTCGGATCTGCAGGTACCCTTCTTGGAACACAACTTCCAGGTCGGCGTGAGACACTCCAGGAACTTCTGCCTTGACCACAATCTCGTTTGGTTCTTCACTCAAATCGATATTGGGGACCCAGTGGTTGGCCGAGCCTAGAAACTCGCTGGAAACTCGCACCGTCAGGTCACAAAGAAGATGGTTGAGGTCTTCCTGCAACTGGAGCAGCTCGGCAATGGCTGGATTGCGCTTGACCATGTCGACCTTGGACCGGGTGCGGCCTACTTGCTCCTCAACAAGTCGCGTAGCTCTGCCATGAATTCTTTGATGTCCTTGAAATCGAGATACACCGATGCAAACCGCACATAAGCAACCTTGTCGAGAGCCCTCAGCCGCTCCATCAGCATTTCGCCGATCTCGTTCGTGCTGCGTTCGCGGTCACTTGCCTCTTGAACGAAGTACTCGACTTCGTTGACCACCGCCTCCAGCTGGTTGAAGCTGACGGGGCGTTTTTCGCAGGCCTTCAGCAACCCATTCATCAGCTTTTGCCGGTCGAATTTCTCCCTCGATCCATCTTTCTTCACCACCATGTAGGGGATTTCGTCAATCCTCTCGTAGCTAGTGAAGCGGCGGCCACATTCTAGGCACTCGCGCCGTCGCCGGATCACATCCCCTTCGCGGCTCTCGCGCGAATCGACCACTTTGTCTTCGAGATGTCCGCAAAACGGACATTTCATGATAAGGACTCGGGCCCGGTGCCGTCGAAGGTGGTTTCCCGCGCGGACCCAGATTGTTGATGAAGAAATGAAAAGAGGAAAAAACCCATTGCCACTGGCCGCTCACGCAAGAATAATTCACAACTGCTGCCCCAGCAGCGTTTCGATCCGCTCTAGATTGGTCCGCCAGACCTCTCACCTAGCACTGCTTTCTGTGCCAACGGACCCGTTCGGTTTTACTTGAAAGAGGCATCTCAGTCAAGCTGAGACTCTTCACTAAGCCGATATGATTCAATCAGAAGGGATTTCTACCAGCGAGCCAGGATCCTGTCAAAGTCGCGAAACCTCTCCTACATTCGGGCTACCGCGCGGCAGCGCGAGACGTATCAGTGGCCCGCGCGCGAGCAGAGGTTCGACCTCGACCCGAGGCCCGCAAAGGCCGGGACCTTAGCAAGCGAGGTGCCCGATTTCTTGGCGGCTGCCAGCCCGTTTGCCAGTGGCGAGCTTTTATTTTGAACCTTGCCAGCCGCTATTGCGTTAGTACCCTTGAGGATAGCCGGGGAGCCGAATCTTGACGGATGTAGATGCGGAAATCATAGAGCAAGCCCGGAGAGGCGACCCGCTAGCCTGGGAGAAGATCGTGACTCGCCATACAAGGCGGGTCTATAACCTCTGTTTCCGATTCGTTGGAAGGGTTGACCAGGCGGAGGACTTGACCCAGGACATCTTTGTGAAGGTATTCAGGAACATCGAGAGTTTCAAGGCGGAGAGTGGACAGTTCGTAACCTGGTTAATGAGCGTCGGTCGTAACCTGCTGATTGACTACTACCGTCAGAGCAAAGACGACCGGATGACCGTCTCCGTCACCTCCGAAGAAGATGACGAACGCAGCATCCTAGATTCCGTGCCTGCCAGCGAGCCAAGCGCGTTGGCGGAGATGGAACGCGAGGAACGATCCGTGCTGTTAAGGCGAGCTCTAGATCGGTTAGCCCCGCAACTAAGGGAAGCGGTGATCTTAAGGGACCTGGAAGAACTAAGTTACGAAGACATCGAGAGAATCCTCAAGGTTCCAGAGGGCACGGTGAAATCGAGAATCAACCGGGGGCGGCTCGAATTGGCAAGAAGTCTTCAGAAGCTGAGGCTGCGCACCAGGGAGATTTAGTGTTCAGGCAAAGGGCTTGGAGGTTCGAGGGGCTGGCGAATCGTTCACTGTGGGGGAGTTGCAATGAAAGTGGAATGCCATCAGGTTGAAAATTGGCTGGGTCTTTATGCCGACGGAGTACTGGGCGAACACCAGTCTTCCATGATCCGGGCTCATCTAGGCAGCTGCGAAACCTGCGCGGTACTTCTGTTGGAGCTCGAGTTCGCGATCGCGCTGTGCAAGGAATACCCGGAGTTGGATCCACCACCTCAGCTCATCGAGAGAGTCTTGGAAAGAACGATCGGGCAGCATAGGTCGCTGTCGTGGACCGAGTACCTGCGAGAGCTATTCCGGCCGCTGTACGCTTCCCCTCGATTCGCTACGGGAGCCTGTCTGGCGGCGATTTCGCTTTCGATTGTCATGAATGCTCTAGGAATCAATCTTGGAGAAGTCCGCTGGAGCGAGATTACGCCACAATCCGTGGTCGACAGCCTCCACCGAACCGCCAACGTTGCCTACGACAACGGAATGCGCCGGCTGAATGGCTCGAAGATCCTTTATCAGATTCAATCCAGAATCGAAGAGCTGCAAGGTGACGATAGCCAGCCTCAGAAGCGGCCGCAAGCAGAGTCAGAGTCCAGGGATCGACCTCGAGAGAGCTCAGCGACGGAGCATCGGCTCGCAGTTCGCACGCTGGACCCGCAGTGCGGACAAGTTCTGGAGGGTGCCACTGCGCCACAAGCAGGAGTCCTATGAACTGTACCAAGCATCTTGAAGTAGTATCCACCGGAGCCTGTGCCAACTGCCTGCAGCCTTTTTGTGGCCAATGCATGATTCGCGTGGGCGACCGGCAGGTCTGTGTCGAGTGCCTCTCGCGGGACGCTAGGCCTTCCCGCAGTGCTAGCTCCGCTGCGGGAGCAGGCTCAGGATGCTCTCCAGGTACCGCCTTCGCACTGGGCTTGATTCCCGGTGTAGGAGCCATTTGCAATGGCGAATACTCGAAGGCGTTTGTTCACGTCCTCATTTTCGGATTCCTGGTGTCCCTCTCGGGAAGCTCGAACGTTGGCAGTTTCGGTCCTCTGTTCGGGCTCATGACGGCTGCCTTTTTCTTCTACATGCCTTTGGAGGCCTATCACACAGCGAAAAGAAGGAGTCTGTTCGCTGCGGGTCTTCGCTTGGACGAACGCCCCTCAGGAGGGAAAGAAGAGAACCTTTGGGTGGGAATCATTCTGACCGTCATGGGGTGTCTGTTGTTTGTGAATCAGTGGGTCGAGGGGTTTCTGGAGAGAACACTCAACTACTGGCCAGTTGTCTTGATTGGGTTTGGGGCTCACAGAATCTGGCGACACCTTAACCGGACAGGCGGTCTGGAGGCTGGGAAATGAAAAAGAGCATTGGTACGATCGTCTGGTCGGCATTTCTGATTCTACTGGGCAGCCTCTTTCTGCTGGGGAATTTCTTCCCGAACCTCCGCCCCTGGCGCTTACTTGCAACCTATTGGTCGACACCGTGGCTTCTTTTCGCCCGGTTCTGGCCAGTCATCATCATCGTTTGGGGCACTTCGAAACTGGTGAGCACTCTTCGAAGCCACGAAGACCCCGCCGCAGGTCGAAGGAGTATGCTCAGCAGTGGCGATGTCGTTTTGCTGGTCTTTCTGTGTATCGCCGGTCTGACGGCGAGCGGCCTTACGAAAGCCTTTCATGGTGGCTCCTGGAGATCGCATCGCGAGCGCCCAGGCTTCGCTATTGAGGATTGGGGTTTCTCTGATTCTCGCCCGGCCTTCGAATTCATCGAAGAGGTTAGCGAGCCAGCCGGTGCGAAACTCGCGAGATTGGAAGTCACTAACCGGTTCGGCAATGTCGATTTGTTCGTACACGATTTGCCATCTATCAAAGTCAAGTTGAGAAAGAAGGTCAAAGCCGACGACGAAAGTCAAGGGCGGCAAATCGCCGATCGACTGAAAGTGGTCATGGAACGGGATGACGATGGTTTCAGCTTGACGACAAATCGCGATAGTTTGCTGGACGAGTGGCGCCGGGGGATGGAGACACATCTTTCGGTTTGGGTCCCTAAGGCCACGGCTGTGACCGTGTCAAACGAGCACGGAAGCGTATCCATTGAAGGCATTTCCGGACAACACGCCGTTACAAACGCTCACGGCTCAGTGACGATCAAGAACGTGGACGGTGGCTTGAGGGTAGAAAACCAGCATGGGGCAGTAACGGTCTCGGGGGTGACGGGTGACTGCGAAGTCGAGAACAAGCATGGTGCCGTGGCGGTGGAGTCCGTCGGGGGCCAGGCGACGGTCGAGAACGCACATGGCTCAGTCGACTTGAGAAAGGTCAAAGGGCCCGTCGAGCTGTCGAACTGGTACGGATCGGTCACCTGTGAGGGCTTGGACGCAGGGCTGAATGTTGATGCGAAGTATTCCGACATCCATGCTCGCAACGTCGGTGGCGACGTTCAAGTGTCGACGGCCTATCGGGACATTGAACTGCAGGATGTACTAGGCAGCATCAACGTGAGAGGCCAGCACGGCGATATCTCGATCAGGAATTCCCGCCCGCAAGAAAAACCGATCGCGGTCGACGCCCAATACAGCGGCATCGAGATCCACCTGCCCAAGGAGAGCCGCTTCGAGCTGGATGCGAGCGCGAAGTATGGGAAGTTCGTGTCAGGTTTTGAATCCCTGAAGTTGGAGGAATCCACAGAAGGCAAGAAACTCAGGGTGCGCGGCTCAACTGGGGGCGACGGTCCTTCGATCACCATTAGCACGACCTACCGCGGCATCAGCCTCAATCCTTCCTAACTCGACAAACCCAATCGGCGAGCACCGGAATGTCGCTCGCACCCGTGACGCCCATTCTCCTGTTGACAGGCGACTGAGCCATCCGCTATTTTCGCTTTTGAGATTGAGTTTTCACATAGTCTTTGCATAGGGTTACGGACAAACAATCCGCATTCCGGCATCCCCTTCCCGACTCGATTGGAAAACGGAAAAACACTGTCTGCCAAAGCCATTGAGGAAGAAGCGATCCGGGGGTGCATCGCGGGCGACGCGCGTGCCTTCGAAACTCTCTACAACCTGCACAAGAGGCGCGTTTATTCTCTCTGCCTACGCATGGTCAACAGTCCGGCTGAGGCTGAGGACTTAGCGCAGGAAGCCTTTATGCAGTTGTTTCGCAAGATCGGGACATTCCGTGGAGAGTCGGCCTTCTCCACCTGGCTGCACCGGTTGACGGTGAATATCGTTCTGATGCATCTGCGAAAGAAAGGACTCGACGAGACTTCGCTGGATCAGGAGCCGGACGACGAAGACGATCTGCCCAAGAAGGAATACGGAAGTGCCGACTTGAATCTTGCAGGCGCTGTCGACCGTGTCACTCTCGAACAGGCCATCGCCGGCTTGCCCAAGGGATATCGAACGATTTTTCTGCTGCACGATGTTGAAGGATATGAACATAATGAGATCGCAGATATTGTCGGCTGCTCTGTTGGCAACTCGAAGTCGCAGCTCTTCAAAGCCCGTCTGAAGTTGCGGGCATACCTGGAAGCCAAAGGTAAGCTATTTGAAAAAAAACAAACTAAGGCATCGTTCAAGCCAGTTTCTCTATCTAACAGGCATGGATCGAGTGGCTGAACTGGTGGGGCTTATTCAGGTTCCCCACCTCCGGTTCATCAAAGCTTAACTACACCAGGGGCAACGGTTTATGAAATGCATTGAAATGCAGTCCAGAATCTCAGACTGGGTTGATGGTGACCCCGCTGGGATGGAGCTAGAGTCTCATCTTAGGACATGCCAGGCTTGTGCCTCGTTCCACGCAGACGTCACTGCACTCAAACAGCAGGCAAGTACTCTGGATCTCATTGATCCACCCGGCCGTCTCTGGAATAACCTTCGTTCGCAGCTCGTTTCCGAAGGCGTCATCCGTGTCCAGGCAGAGAAGCAGAGCTTCTGGCGCGGATTGTTGTCTGGCGTTTGGATTCCATCTCTCAAGCCGGCGTTTAGTGGCGCGATCTTGGCGCTGCTTTTTTCGACTGCCTTCTTTTACTACTACGTACAGCGCGACGCGCAGCCGGCGAAGGTTTCTTCGGAGGCACAGGTCTTTCAGGAGTTGCGGCAGGCGGAATTGCACTACCAGCAAGCAATCGAGGCTTTGAGTGAGGTCTCGCGAAGAAAGATTGAGACGCTGGATCCGGCAATGGCTCAGATACTGAATGACAATCTGGCGACGATGGACTACTACGTCAAGGAGTGCCAGAACGCCGTGAAGAGCAATCCAGATAACCCGCTGGTGCACCGATATCTGCTGACGGCCTATCAGAAAAAGATCGAGATAATGCAGTCGATTGTGAATTCCGATGTGTTGTAGGATCACTACTGTCCCAACGTTAGTTGAATAGATGCAACTGGTTACAGGAACTGCCTTTTTCTTGTTTGGGGTCGGTGGCTGAGAAAGCCCGTAGAATCGGGGTTTTC
>VFZK01000138.1 GCA_016871215.1 Acidimicrobiia bacterium
ACTGACTCCCGGGTGGATCTTCCTAAGAGTGAAGAAAATTGAAATCGGTCACTACCAAAAACTCCCGTTACTGAACTGACATGAACAACTTGCAGACACTGTAGGCTCGAACAGCTGGACACTAGTGAGTAAAGTTAGCGAATGCCGACACCCGAGGTTCATTAACCGTCCACCACGCTTACCTGCGTTGAATTGCAGGTTCGTTTTGGTCCGTCTGATGACAAGCCGCAGACCTACAAAATGCGCAGGATCTGCGCTACGAAAAGCTGTTGCGGTCAAGCGATGTCGGCCGTCAGGCCGACGCCGTGGGATCTTGGTCTGCGCCGTGGCTGGCTTGAAACAATCGCCGCTATCCTGTGAAGTTTGTTTATCGTTTATCGTCAATGGGTGCCGGCGATTCTGTCCGCCTCTGTTTGGCTTAAGTATGAAACCGAGAAACTACGCAGCAACCGGTTTGGTCGCGCTCCTTCTCTCTGCTCTTGTGTGGAGTCTCTCGATCGATGCGCAGCAGCGTGGCGGTCCGGCGGCTGTTGGCGTCGATTTTCAGCGCCAGGTACGGCCCATTCTCTCCGACAACTGTTTTCAGTGCCATGGCCCCGACGAAGCAACGCGCCTGGCAAACCTGAGGCTCGACACCGAAGAGGGTGCCTTCGAAAAGAGGGAAAGCGGCACAGTCATTGTTCGCGGTAACCCGAACGGCAGTTTGCTGTATCAGCGAATCGTCGAGAAAGACATTTCCCGGCGAATGCCCCCGGAAACGTCCCACAAGGTGCTGACCGAAGAGCAGAAGAGCATTTTGAAGGAGTGGATCGAACAAGGAGCGACCTGGAAGCAGCATTGGTCGTTCGTCCCTCCGAAGCGTCCCGCCGTGCCGGTTGTAAAGGATCCAGCGTGGGTGAAGAACCCCATCGACGCGTTCATTCTGGCACGACTGGAATCAGCCGGGTTAAGGCCCGGCGAGGAAGCGGACAGGAGAGTCCTGATTCGACGGCTGGCTCTGGACCTCACCGGGCTGCCTCCCGAAGTCGGCTTGGTGGAAGCCTTTGTGAATGACGGCTCGAAGAATGCCTACGAAAAGGTTGTCGACCGCTTGCTGTCCTCCCCGCGCTGGGGCGAGCATCGTGCCCGCTATTGGCTGGACGCTGCGCGCTATGCCGACACCCACGGCATTCACGTCGACAACTATCGCGAGATGTGGCCCTACCGCGACTGGGTGATCGACGCCTTCAACCGCAATCTCCCGTTCGATCGATTCACGGTCGAACAGCTCGCCGGCGATCTGCTGCCCAACCGCACGTCCGACCAGCAGATTGCGTCAGGCTTTCACCGCTGCAACGTGACGACCAACGAAGGCGGCGTCATTCCAGAGGAAGTGGAAGCCATCTATGCGAAAGACCGTGTCGATACGACCGGAACGGTTTGGTTGGGCTTGACGGTGGGCTGCTCCACTTGCCACGACCACAAGTTCGACCCGATCTCGATGAAAGACTTTTATTCGCTGGCGGCATTCTTCCGCAACACGACGCAGCCAACGATGGATGGAAACATTTCGGACACTCCGCCCATTGTGGTTGTGCCAAAGCCGGAGGATCGTGCCCGCTGGGAGCGTCTGAATCGTGAAAGCCGCGAAACTCGGGAACGCATGGAGCAGATGCGCAGCCAGGAGAGCCGCGCGTTTCGGAAGTGGTTCAACTCGAGCGCCAGAGGGTCGTTGCGGACGCCGCTCGATGCAGCTTCAGAGCTGTTGGCACTGGAGGTCGCTGGGGACTTGCAGATGAGGCGTTCAGGCCAGACAACCAGCGTTCCATTGCCTGCTGGAATTACCGTGAGCGATGGCGCGACGCCTGCAACCCAAGCGTTGCGCTTCGGTGCCAATGCCAAGCTGGAATTAGCAAACCTGCACTCCTTTTCCTCTGACAAAGCTTTTTCAGTGGCGGTTTGGATGTTCCAACCGAAGCGTGAAGACAACTTCACGATCGCTAGCCAGTACGATTCCAAAGAAAAAGGCCGGGGATGGGCCCTGGAAGTGAACTCGCGTCAACCGTCGTTCAAGCTGGTGGGGGACGACGGCAAAGGACTACGGGTCAGTGCCGGCTTTCTCGAGCAATTCAAGGCCGGCACCTGGAATCACGTGCTCGCAACCTACGACGGCAGCCGCCAGCCTGCCGGGCTGGCGCTCTATCTGAACGGCAAAAGGAGTACCGTACAAATTGGCGACCGGGCAGAACCACTCAAGGGCGAGATTCGAACCACGGCTCCGCTGCGGTTGGGAAACGAAGGAAGCCGTTTCTTCGAAGGTGGCGCGCTCAACGATTTCCGTGCCTTCAACCGCGTTCTGACCGAGGAAGAAGCGCGCCTGGTGTCCTTGTGGCAGACTCTCTCGAGCGGACTTGAACAGCCGGCTGGTCAACTGGCCGATTCGCAGCGCGAGGCATTCCACGTCTATTTTCTGAACCACCGGAACGCGCGTTACCGAGGCCTGGCTGCGAAACTTCATCGGCTTTCTGGCGAACGACGGCAGATTCGCCAGCGGGGAGCAATCACGCACGTCATGGAAGAGCGCGCCGGGTCGAAGCCGATGGCCAAGATCCTGTATCGCGGCCAGTACGACCAGCCGCGCGACGCAGTGGAACCCAATGTCCCCGGAGCCTTGCCACCCATGTCCGCCGCGTTGCCGCGAAATCGCCTTGGGTTGGCGCGCTGGTTGGTTGACCCGTCGAATCCTCTCGTAGCGCGAGTGACTGTGAACCGCTTCTGGCAGGAAGTTTTCGGATCTGGCATTGTCAAGACCAGCGAAGACTTCGGCTCGCAAGGCCAGCCCCCCGCGCACCCGGAGTTGCTCGATTGGCTCGCCTTGGAGTTTCGCGACTCTGGGTGGGATGTGAAGCGTCTGTTCCGGCTGATGGTGACGTCGGCTGCCTACCGCCAGTCGGCTTTTGCCAGCGAAGACAAGCTGAAAGCGGATCCGGAGAACCGGTTGATATCCCGTGGCCCGCGCTTTCGAATCGAAGGTGAAATGGTGCGAGACTACGCGCTGTTTGCCAGTGGCCTGCTGGCTCCAACCATCGGCGGGCCGAGCGTGAAGCCCTATCAGCCGGAAGGCATTTGGGAAGCAGTCGCCATGGAAGGGAGCGACACACGTTTCTACAAACGCGATAGCGGTGACAAGCTTTACCGCCGAAGCCTTTACACGTTTTGGAAGCGTAGCGCTCCACCCGCGTCCATGGACATCTTCAACGCCCCCACCCGAGAGAGCTGCACCGTCAGGCGAGAGCGGACAAACACGCCGCTTCAGGCGCTGGTGACGCTGAACGATCCCCAATTCGTCGAAGCGGCCAGGAAGCTCGCCCGGCACGCCATCCAGGAAGGTGGCAGCCAGTTCGACCGGCAGCTCGACTTCATGACGTTGCGGCTCCTGTCCAGGACGTTCAAGCAGTCAGAGCGCGCAATCGCGACCAGCGCTTATCGCGACTACCTGTCGTACTACAAAGCCCATCCTGACGATGCCGGGAAGCTCTTGTCGGTTGGCGAGTCGAAGCACCGGGAAGATCTCCCTGCCGCCGATGCCGCAGCATTGACGATGGTGGCCAACCAGATCATGAATCTGGACGAAGTGTTAAACAAATGAGCCTCGCAGGACCGGGCTGCCGCCTGGCGAGCTGGCTCCGCTGTCTTTCACGGAGAATCGAATGGATCCTTTTCGCGAAGCAATCGTTGTCGAAACCCGGCGGCAGTTCTTCGGGAGTGCGGCGCGCGGCCTTGGCCTGGCAGCTTTAGCGAGCTTGCTCGATCGGACGAGTCTGGCGGGAGAGGTTGTCAAAGCGCCTTCGGGTGCGGCCCTGCCAGGATTGGCGCACTTTGCGCCGAAAGCCAAGCGGGCCATCTATCTGCACATGGTCGGGGCACCCCCGCAGATGGACCTCTTCGACTACAAACCAGGCCTGAAGGACTGGTTTGACAAGGATCTGCCGGACTCCATCCGGCGCGGCCAACGGCTCACGACCATGACTTCAGGCCAGGCACGGTTTCCCATCGCGCCGTCCGTTTTCAAGTTCCAACAGCATGGCCAGAGCGGCGCCTGGGTTTCAGAGCTGCTGCCGCATACCGCGAAGATGGCGGATGATCTGGCAATCATTCGCACACTCAACACAGAAGCCATCAACCACGAACCGGCGATCACCTTCATGCAAACGGGCAACATGATTGCCGGAAAGCCCTGCATGGGCGCCTGGATCGCCTACGGGCTGGGCAGCATGAATCAGGACCTTCCCACGTTCGTTGTTCTCAATGCTACCCATTCTCACCCCAAAGCGAATGTCCAGGCAATTTCGGCGCGCCTGTGGAGCGCCGGATTCCTGTCAGCCCAATACGCTGGCGTAGCGCTCCGTTCTGGCGGTGATCCCGTTCTCTACATCAACAATCCAGAGGGAGTGCCCTCGCAGATACGGCGAAGAATGCTCGATGCGCTGGGCGAGCTGAATCGAATTGGACATGAGCAAGTTCGCGATCCAGAGACGCTGGTCCGCATCGCCCAGTTCGAAATGGCTTTTCGCATGCAGTCGTCGGTTCCGGAACTCACCGATCTAGCCAAGGAACCCGAGAGCACCTATAAACTCTACGGCGATGAGGCGCGGAAAGGAGGCACCTTCGCCCACAGCTGCCTGATGGCACGGCGCCTCGTCGAGCGCAACGTGCGATTTGTCCAAATCTATCATCGTGGGTGGGACGTTCATGGAAACCTGCCAGAAGTTCTGCCGAGCCAGTGCCGCGACATCGACCAGGCATGTTGGGGGCTAGTGCAAGACCTCAAGTCACGCGGGCTCCTCGAAAGCACCGTGGTCATTTGGGGCGGGGAATTCGGTCGAACGGTCTATTCGCAGGGAAAACTCACGCCGACCGATCATGGACGTGACCATCATCCCAGATGCTTCAGCCTCTGGATGGCAGGGGGTGGCGTCAAGGGCGGCACGGTCTACGGGGAAACCGACGACTTCTCATACAACATCATTCGTGACCCTGTTCATGTCCGGGATTTTCAGGCGACCCTGCTTCACCTGTTTGGCATCAACCACGAAAAGTTCACTTACAAATACCAGGGTCTCGATCAACGCCTGACGGGTGTCGAGCCAGCTTCTCCTGTCAAGGCCCTGATTGCCTAGCTGGCGACGCCGTGACGTCGCCAGCAGTCGTAGAAGCTCCGTCATTCCCGCGGAAGGTCGCCACGCGGGCGGGTAGCAAGCCAGGCGGTGCCGCAGCCACCTCTGGATTGCCGGCACAGCCGCGCTGCGAGACGCTGCGCGCAAACTAAACTAGCCTTAGCCTGGCAGACTTCAGTAGCCCTCACTTTCCTCAAAATGGCCCTCCAACAGAAAGTGCGCCACTCCTTCACTGGCCCCGTCTGCGTGGCATTCTTGTTCAGCTGCTTCGCTGCTCTCTGGGCTACGACCCTGCAGAGCAAGCTCCGCGTGTTCTCAGATCCGGCGCCACCGCGTTTAGAAAAAATCACTTCGATAGAGCTGCCTGCAGCCAAGCTGCACCCGGACGCAAAAGTGCACCGGAAGCCGAGGCCCTTGGCTCCTGGAGCGATCACTCACGATTGGAAGACATTTCTGGGCCCCACGCACAACGCGATTTCGTCAGAGACGAAGTTACTGAAGAGTTGGCCGCCCAGCGGCCCTCCATTGGTGTGGGAACTGCGCAAGGGAACTGGCTACAGCTCTCCTGCCATTTCAGGGGAACGGTTGATCTTTCTCCATCGGCAAGGAAACGAAGAAACGGTCGAATGCCTTCAGACCGAGACCGGAGCGCGCTTTTGGAAGTTCAGCTACGCAACCCAGTTTCAAGACCGGTACGGATACAACAACGGCCCGCGTGCGAGTCCCGTTATCGATGGTGACCGCGTTTACACGATGGGCGCCGAAGGCAAGCTGCACTGTCTGAAGCTCGAGACAGGGCAAGTTCTCTGGAAGCGCGATATCGCAGCCGAGTTCAAAGTGCCACAGGACTTTTTCGGCACTGCATCGACTCCGCTGATCGAGGCGGACTCTCTCGTGGTGAACGTAGGCGCGCCCGGCGGGCCTTGCGTGGCCGCGTTCGAAAAGCGCACCGGGAAGATGCGATGGGGTGCAGGCGAGCAATGGGGGCCGAGTTATGCTTCACCCGTGCCTGCCGTGGTACACGGCCAGCGGCGCCTGCTCGTGTTTGCCGGCGGTGAGAGCAACCCGCCAACGGGAGGTCTGTTGAGCGTCGATCCGACCACAGGCGCTGTTGACTTTCAGTTTCCGTGGCGCAGCCGCAGCTACGAATCGGTGAATGCTTCTTGTCCCGTAGCCATCGGCAATCGGGTGTTCCTATCAGCCAGCTACAAAACCGGAGGAGCCTTGCTCGACCTGTTGCCCGGTGGTGGCCACCGGGTGGCCTGGACTTCGCCAGAGTTCGGACTGCATTGGAACACGCCGATTCATCGTGATGGCTATCTTTATGGCTTTGATGGACGCAACGAACCCGATGCGGCGCTCGCGTGCGTGGAGTTGGCGAGTGGCAAAACGATCTGGCGCACCTCGCCGGAGTGGGAAGAAACCTTTCAGCGTAATGGTTCGTCCCAAAAGCAAACCCTGGGGACGTTTCGCGGTTCGCTGCTCTGGGCCGACGGAGGTTTCATCTGCCTGGGCGAGCTGGGTCACCTGCTTCGTCTGGACCTCACTCCGCAAGGTTATCGAGAGATCTCACGCGCATGGCTGTTTGCCTCACGAGAGAGTTGGACTTTGCCAGTGCTGAGTCGAGGCCTCTTCTACGTCTGCCAGAATTCGCGGGGTTTGCTGAACGGCGAATCTCCACGCCTTTTGTGCTATGACTTGCGAGCAAGTGAATAGGCGGTCGTACCGTCGCTCACAACATCACGAGAGTTGTGTCTTTTCGGCGTGTGACGGAGCTGTCTCAGTGGAACCAGAGCTGTGGCACACGACGCCCTACCTTGGGGATTGAAGGGGATGGGACAGGGCGCGGTGTTCTCACCCGCGCCGGTATTCGCCGGTTATGCGCGATGAAACGAGAATTTTGTTCTCGTTTCGGCGCGACACGGGCAGCAGGATAGGGGTAGGGAGAGCGTGCTGCTCCCCCTCCCTCCGAACCGTACAGGCGGGTCTCCCGCATACGGCTCTCCAGTCGGTGGTTTTACCTGGTCAAGGATTGACAGGCCATAGCACTGCTTTCGCCTTTGAGACTTCCAGACTCGTGCACTATCATGCAGTGGTTGTCATCTTGGTTCCAAGCAGGAGACCGGAATGTACCAAGCACGGCAAGACATCCGAAATCTGGCGATCATCGCTCATGTAGATCACGGCAAGACGACGCTCGTCGATGCCATGCTATGGCAAAGCGGCATCTTCCGTGAGCACCAGCGTGTGCAGGAACGTGTGATGGACAACATCGATCTTGAGCGCGAAAAGGGCATTACCATCATGGCCAAGAACACAGCCCTCTTTTACCAGGGCGTGAAGCTCAACATCGTCGACACGCCAGGCCACGCCGACTTTGGCGGGGAGGTTGAACGCACCCTGAAAATGGTCAACGGTGTGATGCTCCTGGTGGACTCGTCAGAAGGGCCCTTGCCGCAAACCCGCTTTGTGTTACGCAAGGCGCTGGAACACGATCTGCCCGCCATCGTCGTCATCAACAAGATCGACCGTTCGGATGCGCGGATTTCGGAAGTGATCAACGAAGTCTACGACTTGTTCATCGACTTGGACGCTCGCGAGGACCAGATCGACTTCCCGATTATTTATACTAACGCCAAGCTTGGCTTCGCCAAGCGACGACTGGAAGACGACTCCAAAGACTTGCGCCCGCTGTTCGAAGCGATCGTGGAAAGAATTCCGCCTCCTGACTTCGATCCTCGGCAGACCCTTCAGCTGCTGATCACCAATATCGACTACAGCGACTACGTCGGGCGCATCGGCATTGGGCGCATCGGCAATGGCGCCATCCGGCAGGGCGAGTGGGTCGCAATCTGTAAAGCAAATGGCCAGGTGGACAAGAGCAAAGTGACGCAGCTCTATGTCTATGACGGCTTGAAGCAAGTTGACGTCAAGGAGGCTTCCGCCGGCGACATCGTAGCGGTGGCTGGCAACAGCGATATCACCATCGGCGACACAGTAGCCGACCCTGAAAACCCGCATGCCCTACCCGCTCTCAAGATCGACGAGCCGACCCTAGCCATGGTCTTTTCGGTGAACCAATCGGGTTTCGCTGGCAAAGAAGGCCGGTACGTGACGTCGCGCAACCTCAAAGAGCGTCTGGATAAGGAGCTGCTGAAGAACGTGAGCCTTCGTGTCGAACCGGCGAGTTCTCCGGACGCTTACCGTGTGATCGGCCGTGGAGAGCTGCAGATGGCGATCTTGCTGGAAATGATGCGGCGAGAGGGTTATGAAGTGGAAGTTTCGAAACCAGAGATCGTGACGAAAACGATCGACAGCCAGCAGATGGAACCCATGGAGATGCTGCTAGTGGATTGCCCCGAAGAGTTCATTGGTGTCGTCACCCAGAAGGTCGGCGGCCGCAAGGGGAAAATGCTGAAGATGATCAACCATGGCAGTGGCCGGGTCCGGCTGGAGTTTCGCCTTCCTGCGCGTGGGCTTATTGGGTTCCGGTCGGAGTTCCTAACCGACACCAAGGGCACTGGCATCATGAACCACCTGTTCGATGGTTATGACCTGTGGCAGGGCGACATCCCGACCCGGCTGACCGGTGCGTTAGTGGCTGACCGGCCAGGCCGCGCGACGGCCTATGCACTGAACAACCTGCAGGATCGGGGAGAGCTGTTTATCCGCCCAGGCGATGCCGTCTATGAAGGGATGATTGTTGGCGAGAACTCGCGCTCAGCCGATCTCTGTGTGAACGTAACCAAGGAGAAGAAGCTCACCAACATGCGTGCCTCCACGTCCGATGAAGCCGTGCGCCTCATTCCCTACCGCGAGATGGGATTGGAACGAGCCCTGGAATTCATCAAAGAGGATGAGCTTGTTGAGATCACACCGAAATCGATTCGTCTACGGAAGAAACCGGGCGCCCGAAAGTTCGCGAGAGAAGACTCATAGAGATCCGTGAGCCTCCGGTCGCGCAGATGGGCTTCCGGTAGCCGCTGGGTCGAGGCACGAAAGAAGCCCACCCGGCTTCGTTTGGCGGCTGTTGCTGGGGACGATAAAGGACTAACGGTTCACCAGTGCCAGCGAATCTTCGCTCCAACTGTGCGCGGTTGCACTAGTCGTGTTCCAACGAAGATCGACTGAAAGTTATAAAGGGCTGTCTTGTTCGTAACGTTGGTGATGTCCAGCTGCAGACTCCACCCCTGTTTTTTGTCGTTTCGCCTATCATAGCCAAAAGCCATGTCCACGACTGTGCGAGGCCGGACCCGGGCAGGATTTGCGGCCAAGTTCACGAAAGGAAGCAGGTCATTGAAATCCGGGTCCTGTGCGACCACCGACGGGTCCGACGGATTCGATACAAGCCCGCTATCGTAGCGAATCGAGCCCGAAGTCCAGAGATTCTGAGTCCAGTTGTACTGGATCATCCCATGCACGCCCAGCTTCTGATCGTGGTCGATGATAAACGGCCCCGCAGTTAGCAGGTCAATGGCCGTGCTGCCAAGAAATAAGCCACCGGTGAACGGCGGCGTAACGACTGCCGAATAGTGAGTCAGGCTGATCGATCCGGAGAAGCCACCATAAGGCACGACCGATGCGCGCATCTCGGCGCCTTTGACCCGAGCCCGATCGAGCGCTGTTGGGAAGATGATTCCCGTATTGAAAAAATTGTCGTTATCCTGCATGTCGCGTGAGTCCTTGCGATAGTAAGCTCCATTGATGCTCACCCAACGCGAGATGGCCTGCTGAATTCCCACCTCATAGACATTCTGGCGCTCAGGCCGTATCCGGATGAGTGCTCCACCCAAGCTGGCCCGCACATTTTCAGGCACGAGCACACTGGACAAATCGGAGTTCGAAAGCAGGAGATTCTCGTTAGGTGGGGTCTGGTAGTTCCGATTGTAAGATGCCCGCAACACAGTCCCTGGCTCGCTGAGATAAAACGAAACACCCAGGCGGGGCTGCCATTGGTCTCCGTCGACCAGAAATCGGTACCCGTCGTACCGCAGACCCAGCGTAAATGAAAGGCGCCGCCAACGAATCGTGTCCTGAAGAAAGCCTGTGTACATCTTTCCAGAGGCCTGGTCCGAGAATTGGAAGAGGCGGCCGCCTCGACTGAGATCGAATGCGAGCAGCGTCGGAAGGTAGCCCTCATCGGACGGGCGATTGAATTCAGGATCCGTGACACCGAACGAGAAGCTTTCACTGACCGGGAAAGAGAGCAGGTCGAAGCCGGCGCGCAGACCGTGCGCGCCTCGAAGGACATTGATCCGGCCAGCCACGGTCAGCGTCGAAAGCTGGCGAGCTTGCGCCGCAGTCACCGGCGTGTCGCCAGGGCTTGGAAACAACTCAGCCATGGTTGTCCGATAGGATGCTGTCGTATCGAGCGTGGCGGTTTGGCTCAAGGTGCGTACCCACCCTACTGACCCCGAAAAATCGCGGAGGTTCTGCCGTTGATCCTGCAAAGCGGCATGTTGCGAACGCAGGTTCGCCAGCTGGAATGAAGACCTGCCCGTCATCAGATGCGCCCGCAGTAGGTTCTCCGGACTTGCGTGATAATCGAACCGCGCGAAAGCCCTCTCGCAATTACCCCCGTTGTGCAGGTTGTCCAACGATACCTGATCCAGGAAGCGGTTGCTTTTGACCGTAGTCACCGAGGCGAAGTAGCCCCACCGGTCGCCCCCCCCGGCCAGCTGCGCGTTCTGGAAAGCCGTATCGAACTGAGCGGCTCCTAACTGAAGGCTGCCCGAGAACTGCCTGCGCGACCCGAGGCCAGAACGGGATGTGATGTTGGCAACGCCGGAGACTTTGCTCCCGAACTCAGCGGGTATGTTCCCGGTAAACAGTTCGATCGCCTGGATGATGCTGGGGTCGACGGAGTTGGCAAACGAACCGGTAAGCTGGTCACTGACTGGCATGCCATCGATGACATAACTCATCTGGTTATGGGCGCCGCGAGGGTGAATTGCTCCATTGGCATTGGCGGCGAACCCGGGAAAGCTGACCAGAACGCTCTCCAAACCACGTCCGCCGGTGGGAACAGGAAATCTCGCAATCGCTTTCGCATCCAAGGCTATTCGGGTTCCAGTGATTTCGGGCTCTACCAGAGGCGCGCGGTCGAATTCTTCGACCGACACGTTCTGGATCTGCTCTGCCAGCTTGAGCTGAAGGCTGAGCCGAACCGGCACGTTCGAACGAAGCGATAGGTTGTCCCGATGCGGGGCAAAGCCAACCTTTTCGACGACCAGCGAATAAGTGCTAAAAGGCAAATTCGAGAGCGTGAACGTGCCGTCGACCTGAGTCGTCGTCGAGCGATGATACCCGTTCAAGGAGTTCGACAATTCCACCGACGCAGCCTCCACCACTGCTCCGTCGGGGTCGGTAACCACTCCAGTGACCCTTGCTGTTGCTTGAGCGCTCAGCCAGGCAGTTCTGCTGAAGATGAACATCGCCACAACAGCTAATTGTCGGAATGCATACAAGGCTCTCATACCCTTCCTCCTTCCTGCGCACCGTCGGGAGCTTCCTGTGGGGCTCGCAAGCAATGCGGACGCTTTGCAGTGCCGGACGGCTGATTCGCAAAGCGCCGCATTCTGGATCCCTGATTTATGAGACTCGAAAGTAATATTTCGATAAATCGAAAGTGTTGTCAAGCGAGTTCCTTGAGGCTATGCAACGACCCGCACTGCGAAGTGGCGCGGACCATCTGGCGCTGCACCCGTGTTGCGCGGTCACCCGGCAACAGCCGCCACGGGAGGGCTCGGACTTTGACGGGGCCCTGCGCTAGCGCTAGCTGCCTAGCCAGGGCTCCGTCAAAGTCTCCCAAGTGTAAGAAATAAGGGGGCAGTAAATCGCCACTGGCTTTTTGCGCGCCGATTTGCTAGGCTGCCGGCATGAGCGATGAGCCAGTCGCTGATCCGTTCTGCCAA
>VFZK01000139.1 GCA_016871215.1 Acidimicrobiia bacterium
TTTCGGTAGAGTGACCCATGTTTATTTATAGAATTCCGACTGATTTGTCCCGCACAAAATCGTCAATCCCAGAAATTCTCTCCCCAATGCGGATGCCGGAATTTGACTCGCACTTCCAATTGCACCCGGCCTTTCCTGGTAGGATCCCGGCAAAGTGCGCCCCCCCGCACGGTCGGGCGCCTGAAGAACCTCGATGACGCCACATCAGTAGCCCGCACGTCAGGAAGAGCTTTGCGGGCCCAATGTGGGACTCTGACGGGGTCGTGCGTTTCCTGGACTAATTCTTAACACTGCTGCTTGCGCCACGCCAAGCGCAAGGGCCAAGAGCGGCTGCAAGGAAGGAACAATGACAGACAAGATCGTGGTGTTCGTGACCGTCGGGAACTCAGAAAACGCGGCCGTGCTCGCCAAGAGCCTGGTCGCAAAACGGCTGGCTGCCTGTGCGAGCTTGGTACCCGGCCTCGCCTCCTGGTATTGGTGGGAAGAGAGAGTGACTGAGGACCATGAAGTCCTGCTGGCAATCAAGACATCGCGCGACCGGTTTGCTGCTCTAGAGAAGGAGGTGCTGCGGCTGCATTCCTACGCCGTACCAGAAATTATCGCGCTTCCGATTGTCGAGGGATCCAAGAATTATCTGGATTGGATTGATGAGTCCCTTGAGGGCGGGCAATAGCCTGGTGCGAGACCGGACGCTCGAGCCTCATCGCCCTCTTTCTTCATCCATCTCCGCGAAATAATCCTTGCGTTTCAGCACTTCTCTGGGCTTGCTGCCGTCAGCCGGGCCGACAATGCCATCGCGTTCCATCATGTCGATGAGCCGGGCAGCCCGGCCATAGCCAAGCCGCAGCCGGCGCTGTAGTGTCGAAGTCGACGCCTTGCCCATCTCAACGACAATGCGTACTGCCTCATCGTAAAGTTCGTCGGCCTCGCCTTCGACTTCCTCCAACTCGCCCTTCTCGCCTCCATCTTCCACAATGGTCTGGTTGTAAATCGGACGGGCTTGCGATTTCAGATGCTTGACGATTTCTGCGGTCTCTTCCTCGCTGACGAAGGGGGCGTGGACCCGAATCATCTTGGACGTCCCGGGCGGGATGAAAAGCATGTCGCCTTTCCCCAGTAATTGCTGGGCGCCCATTTGATCGAGGATCGTGCGCGAGTCGGTCTTCTGGGCCACCCGGAACGAGATGCGTGACGGCAGATTCGCCTTAATGGTTCCAGTCAACACATCCACAGACGGGCGTTGCGTCGCCAGGATGAGATGAATGCCCACAGCCCTTGCCATCTGGGCCAAGCGCATGATGGAGTTCTCGACGTCTTTCGAAGCAACCATCATCAGATCGGCGAGCTCGTCGATAACGATGACGATGAAGGGCAGCGGCTTTCTTTCCTCGCCTTCTTCCTCAGGAAACAACTCCAGGGTCTTCGGCTTTCTGACCAGCGTGTTGTACTGCTCGATGTTGCGCACGCCAACGGTGGCCAACAGCCGGTAGCGGTTCTCCATTTCGTTCACTGCCCATTTCAAGGCGTTAGACGCCCTCTTGGGTTCGGTGACGACTGGCGTCAGCAGATGGGGAATGTCTTCGTACAATCCCAGCTCAAGCCGCTTGGGATCCACCATGATGAACTTCACCTCTTCGGGCGACGCCTTGTACAGGATGGAGATGATCATGGCGTTGACAGCGACGCTTTTCCCAGCCCCTGTCTGGCCAGCAATCAGAAGGTGCGGCATCTTCGCCAAGTCGGCGATCGCGATCTTGCCGACAATGTCCTTGCCCAGCGCCATGGTGAGCTTGGAATGGGAGCTTTGAAACTCCACCGATTCGATGATTTCCCGCAAGAAGATCGTCTCACGCCTGAGGTTGGGAACCTCGATGCCCACGGTCGATTTTCCAGGCAGCCGGTCGATACGGACCGATTCGGCCTTGAGCGCGAGGCATAGGTCGTCGACCAGGTTGGTGATCCGGCTGTACTTGACACCCGCCTCAGGCTTGAATTCGTAGGTTGTGACGACGGGGCCCGGATGAATGTGATGCACCTGTCCAAGAACGTCGAATTCCTTGCACTTCTCCATGATTTGTTGGGCCCGCTGCATGAGCTCTCTTTCGTCCACAGCTTCCTGGCTGCCAGGAGGACGCAGCATGCTCACCGCGGGAAAAACGAAGTCGGGCGTGCCAGTGGCTATCACGCGCGCTTTCTCGACCTGGATTCGCTTTTCAGTGATCTGCGGACCAGGCTCGGGAAAATCCATGTCCCGGGGGGACGGTCCCTTGGGAATGCGCTTGGCCGAAGCTGCACCCTTCTCCTTCAATTCGGTGACGCTCTGGGTGATCATCGTAGCCGGCTGAGAGACCCTGGCATCCTGCTGCAGCTTCCTGTTCAGCGCGATCCGCTCCTTTTCTTTCTGCCGGGCCTTTTGCCAGGCGTGCCAGCGTTCCTTCCAAGGCTTCAGGAGTGCCAAACAGGATCGCAGGATTGCAATCGACTTCGAAAACGAAAAGGTTGTGGCGACGAAGAGGGAAACGAAGAAGAACGACCCGGCCAGGATCAGCGACCCCGCAGGGTTGAAGCGCGCTCGAAGCCAGTCAGCTAGTAGGTCGCCCGTCAAACCACCGGCCTTGACAGCCCAGCCAATGGCCAGGAAGTTCGGAAACAGCAGCCCGCAAAGCGCGCAGGCCGAACCGAACAAGGCCACAATCCCGGCAGCCTTAAATCCCGGATTCTCGATCGCGCGCGAACGAAGCCACTTCCATCCAAAGATGGCACAGACAACCGGCAACAAGAAGGCGGGATAGCCGAAAGCCTGCAGCAGGAGGTCCGCCAGCGTCGACCCGAACTCGCCGAAAAGGTTTTGCACCCGGTTATCATGCACCCGGTTGCGTGATGTGTTGAACGACGGATCCGCCGGGTGGTATGACAACAGGCTCATAAGCAAGAGCGCCGTTACCGTGAATAGCATGAAACCAACGGCTTCGTTCGCACGAGGGTGTTTTGTCGGTACTAGGAAGTTCATGGCCGGAATCCCGCAAATCGAATCAACACCAGGATGACGACGCCCAATGCGACCCGATAGACGACAAACAGTTGCAGTGTATTTCGCTGGAGGTAGCGCAACAGAAACTTGATCGTCAGATACCCGATGGCTAAAGACGAGAGGAATCCGAACAACATCGGCAATTGGTCAGCTTCCTGGATTCCTCCTGCTCTGAGGTCCAGAAGTTTCTTGAGCCCAGCGCCAGCGGTGATTGGAGCCGACAGAAGAAATGAAAAACGCGCTGCAGCTTCCCGAGTCAATCCACGAAACAAGCCGGTAGCGATGGTGATGCCCGATCTGGAAGTGCCCGGAATCAAGGCCAGCGCTTGTGCGCTGCCAATGCTGATGGCATCGGGCAGAGTCATCTGGTACAGCTCTTTTTCACGCTTGGCGATTCGTTCGGCAAACCAGATCAGTCCAGCAACGCCAATAAGAGTTATCGACAAGATGAACGGGCTGCGCAGCGTCGTCTCGATGGTCTTCTGAGCCACGAACCCGGCAATGGCAGCCGGAAACGTGCCGCAGATCATCAGGAGCAACTGGGTGCCCCCCGATCTGTCAGGGTCATCATTTCGCGGAAGGGCGCCCACCGCCATACGGAGCCAATCTTTCCAAAAAAAAGAAAGGATCGCAATCAAGGTACCGGCATGGAGAACGACATCAAAAGTCAAACCCTGATCGCACCAGCCCATCATCCACGGAACCAGGATCAAGTGGGCCGAACTGCTGATCGGCAAGAACTCAGTCACTCCTTGGACTGATCCCAGAACGATGGCTTGAAGAACCGTCATGTGAGTATGCAGGATGCCGCACGAGACCGAAGTTGCGCCTCAGCATCGACCTGAGTTCAGATCTCCAAGATCACCGGGAGCACCAGGGGGCGCTTCGAGGTCTGCTTGAAAAGATAACGGCGTAAATCCGTTCGAATCTTCTCTTTGATCATCGCCCAGTCCGTGACTTCTTCGAAGGTAGACTCCTCCAGTGTCCTGAGCACACGCGCCTTTGAGTCGTTCATCAACGAATCGTCATCATCAACGAAAACGAATCCCCGCGTAATGATCTCTACCTGGCCCTCGAGTTTGCCGGTTGCCTTGTCGATGGCCAGCACGGGCAGCACAATACCGTCTTCTGCCAAGTGACGGCGGTCGCGCACCACAACTTCTTCCACCTCATCCAGGCTGCCTTCGTCAATGAAAATTCGGCCGACTGGAACCTTGCCCACGATCTCCGCGTCGTCGGCAGTGAACTGGATGCGATCGCCCGATTCCGCAATCACAACCTTCTTTTTGACGGCGTGGACGCTTTTGGCCAACTCGGCATGCCGGAACAGTTGGCGATATTCCCCATGTATCGGCACGAAAAACTTCGGGCGCACCAGATTCAGCATGAGCTTCAGCTCCTCGGCGCTGGCGTGACCCGAAACGTGAACGGGTGGAAGCGATCCGTCGTCGTAGTAGACATGCGCCTCGCGCTTGTAAATATGGTTGATCATTCTCGAAATCGTCTTCTCGTTGCCGGGAATCACCCGGGCCGAGATCACAACCGAGTCGCCGGGCTCGATGACGATGTTCTTATAGTCGCCCACAGCCAGCCGCGGAAGCGCGGCCATGGGTTCGCCCTGGCTCCCGGTCATCAGCATCGCTGTGCGTTCGGGAGGCAGCTTGCGCGCGTCCTGAGGCCTGATGAGGATCCCCTCCGGGACCCTCAGAAACCCCAGGTCACTCGCTGTCTTCGTGTTCGCCAGCATCGAACGCCCAGCCAATACAACCTTCCGGTTGTACTTCTCTGCCAAGTCCAGGACGATCTGAATACGATGGATCGACGATGTGAAGCAGCAAACCACCACCTTCTTTCGAGCATGGTGGAAGATCTCGTCGAGCCGCTCGATAACCGTCGTTTCAGACGGCGTGAAACCCGGTCTTTCGCTGTTGGTACTGTCGGAAAACAGGGCCAGCACACCGCGGCTTCCGTACTCTGCAATGGTGGGCAGGTCCATCACTTGTCCGTCGAGGGGTGAAGAGTCGATCTTGAAGTCACCTGTATGGAGAATTGTACCGACTGGGGTCGTAATCGCCATCATCACGGCATCCACAATGCTGTGGGTGACGTGGATGAACTCCACCCGAAATTCGCCGATCTGTTCCACCTGTCGCGGCTGGACCGTCACGAGCTTCGCCTGCTGCAGCAAGCCATGCTCCTCCAACTTTGACCTCACCAGCCCCAGCGTATAGCGTGTCCCATACACTGGAACGTGCATGAGCGCAGGTAAGATGAACGGTAGCCCTCCGATGTGATCTTCGTGGCCGTGAGTCAGCAGAATCGCTTTGACCTGCGACGCGTTCTCGATCAGGAAACTGATGTCAGGAACCATAATGTCGATTCCCAACAGCTCCTCATCTGGAAACATAAGCCCCGCGTCGACAACAACCATCTGGTCCTCGTACCGGAAGACCAGCATGTTCATCCCGAATTCGCCCAACCCTCCTAGAGGTATTGCTTCAATAGTTGCTGCGTTCACGATTCGCCTTTATCTTTATTTCCATAGACTTGCATAAGTCTAGCACATTTCCACATTTGAAGGAATGTATAAATTCACCACTTCTCTCGCAGCACCAGCCGAACGTCCTCCCAGACCGAGCTCAGCGTTTGAGCTCTTTGTAGAGGCAAATGAAATCGTCCAGCGCGAGCGCCTCAGCCCGGATTTCAGCAGGATGTCCAAGACGGTTTAGCAGAGCTTCCAGGTCGGCTCTGACGACGTCCCCTTTCAGGCAGTTCCAAAGAGTCTTCCTTCGCTGGGAGAAACTTCGCTTCACGAACTGGAAAAACGCCGCCTCTTCACTCGAGTCAAGCGCTAGCGTCCCCTTGGGCCTGAGAAGCAGCACTGTAGATGAGACTTTCGGGGCTGGCCGAAACGAACCTGGCCGCACGTCCATAAGTTTCGTTACTGAGAAGTAGTAGTTCACAAGCAAAGTAAGCACTCCGAAATCCTTGCTCCCCGGGGAAGCCATGACCCGGTCAGCCACTTCAGCCTGTAACATGATGGTTGCAAACTCAATGAGGCGGGATTGCCGGCCTAGCCAGTCGATAATGGGAGAGGAAATATAGTAAGGAAGATTCCCGACGACCTTTATCTTCGCGCCGGTTGCTTCGAAGTCGCCGATGTGTTCTTGGATCTCAACCTGCAGAATGTCCTTGTTGAGAAACGAAAACGAAACCGAAGCGGAGGAATATCGGTTCGATAATGCCTCGCAAAGCCCTCTGTCGAGTTCAACGCCGATGAACCAGCCCGGCTTGGCAGCGAGAATGTGCTGGGTTAGTGCGCCAGTTCCACAACCGATTTCCAGAACCACATCCGCGGCCGACAACTCGAGAGCCATGACGATCCGGCGAATCACTGCAGGATCGCGAAGGAAATTCTGTCCCAAGCGTTTTTGCGCAGTCACCCGCTTGTAGTCCATCGCTGTCTTCTCGACTTCAATACAGTTCGGATCTTGAATTGCCGGTCTGTTGACCCACCTCAAGAAGAAACAAGCCCAAGCGCGCTTCGGAGTTTACGCGCTCCCTGCCTGCTGGGAAGCCGAGTTTTCCCAATTCCACAAGCGCGACGCGATGGCTCCCGCTAGCTGAAGTGACCCATCGGACATCGACCGGATCCTGAAGAGACGGGGCATCAGGTTCCCGTCGAACTCTCGCAAGTGTCTAAGTCGAGGTCGAGTCCTGCTAACGCGCCGGCTACTGTCACGTGGCTGATCACCCGCCCGATTATTAAGGACAGTTCACCCGTTCGATGCGCCCTTGAGCAGGGTTTTGTTGCATCGGAAATTCAATTCCGATACCTTACGTTGGCGCTTTGGCAGGAGCAGGCAGCTCGATCACCCATGCGTGTCCTGTACGTGGCTTCTGAGGCAGTCCCCTTTGCCAAGACTGGCGGCCTGGCTGACGTGGTTGGGGCTTTGCCAAAGTTCGTTCGCCGGCTTGGAAATGATGCGATCGTCCTGATTCCCAGATACCGGGGCGTCAAGTCGCGCAGGGTGATCCTGCCCAGTTTGACGATTCCTCTCGGAAGTAGTTTGAAGTTCTGTTCCATCCATGAAGGCAGCCCCGTTGATGAGGTCCGTTTTTTCCTGGTCGAGTACCCGGATTTCTACGACCGAGATGAACTGTACCGGCACGCTGGCAGAGACTACCCCGATAACGCCGAGCGCTTTGCTCTTCTTTCGCTAGCAGCTTTGGAGTTTGCGAAACGAGCCCCCTTGCCACCCGATGTCATCCACTGCAGCGACTGGCAAACTGCGCTCGTGCCGGTCTACCTGAAGACTTTGTACCGCGGCGATGCATTTTTCGAGAACACCAAAACACTGCTAACGATTCACAATTTGGCCTATCAGGGGGTTTTTCCGCGTTCGACGATGGCGCGCCTCGGCTTGCCGGCTGAGCTGTTTAACATGGAGCAGCTGGAGTTTTATGGCAACATCAATCTGTTGAAGGCAGGCATCGTGTTCGCCAACAAGCTTTCGACGGTCAGCGAACGATATAGCCAGGAGATTCGTACGCCTGAGTTCGGTTGCGGGCTGGAAGGCGTTCTTCAGAAGCGGGCTGCTGATCTGACTGGCATCTTGAACGGCGTGGACTACACCCAGTGGAATCCAGAGCAGGACCCGTGGCTGGTTTCCAATTACTCGGTGAAGGACTTGCAAGGCAAGCAGCAATGTAAGATGGAGCTGCTGAATCAGTTCGGCATCGACAACTCCTTGGACCGTCCGTTGATCGGAATCATTTCCCGCATGGCAGACCAGAAAGGATTCGATCTCTTGCAGGCGGTGGCAGGCACGATGGTTGAGGACGGTTTCTCGATGGTTGTCCTGGGAACGGGCGACGAACGCTACACCCGATTCTTCTTGGCGCTGCAAGAACGATATCCTGCCTATGTCGCCGCCAAAATCGGTTACGACGAATGGCTAGCTCACAAGATTGAGGGAGGCGCCGACCTGCTCCTGATGCCCTCGCGCTTCGAGCCTTGCGGGCTTAACCAGATCTACTCGTTGAAGTATGGCACCGTGCCTTTGGTGAGGGCCACTGGCGGGCTGGATGATACGATCCAGGACTACTCGGACTCGTCCACAGGCACGGGATTCAAGTTCGATGGATACTCTCCGGAAGCCCTGCTGGGCACAGCGCGAAGGGCACTGGAAGTCTATCGCATGCCGGCGCGCTGGCTGGAACTGGTCAGGAACGGCATGCAACGGGATTTTTCCTGGTCCCGGTCGGCCCAACGATATGTGGAGCTTTACCAATCTCTGGCGTGAGTTCGAAGAAACGGAGCAATCATTGTGGGCGCTAATACGGTGGAAGTAACGGATAACAACTTCGATTTAGAAGTTTTGAAAGCGAATGTTCCAGTTTTGGTGGATTTCTGGGCCGAATGGTGTGCACCCTGTAAGGCGATTGCCCCAACGATTGACGCTGTGGCCAAAGACTACCAGGGACGCGCCAAGGTCACGAAGCTTAACGTGGACCAGAACATCGCCACCTCGTCGCGCTACAATATCAAGGGGATTCCGACGCTGCTCCTCTTCAAAAATGGTATGGTAAAGGAGCAGATTGTAGGTTCAACTTCCAAAGAGTCGATCTCTACGATCATCGACAAGCATCTCTAGAAAGCAGTCGGCAATCCGATCTCCGATGCCCAGGGCTCTCTTGCGCGAGAAACGGCTTTTCGGGCTTTCCGGAACGGATCGGCGCAGTGGCTTGTTCCGAACACTGTCGAATCCGGACGTGGGCCGGCGCCAATCGGACTTGAGTGCAGTGCGCTGTTGAAGCGGCATTCTGTGGGACCATCATGCCAAATATTGTTGTGATTGGTGCTCAATGGGGAGATGAAGGCAAGGGAAAGATCGTCGATCTGTTAACGGAGAAGTTCGACATCGTTGCCCGCTATCAAGGAGGGCACAATGCGGGCCACACGGTCATTGTGCAAGGGAAGAAGTTCGTTCTTCATCTGATTCCCTCGGGCATCCTGCATCCCGGCAAGGTTTGCATGATTGGGCCGGGCGTCGTTCTCGATCCCAAAGCCTTTCTTAGCGAAGTCAAGATGTTGGAAGACGAAGGAATCCCGGTGCGAGGTAATCTGTTCGTGAGCAACCGGGCCCATCTGATCCTGCCCTACCATCGGGTCGTGGAAACGGCCGCTGAGGCTGCCCGCGGCGACAAGAAGATCGGCACCACCTCCCGCGGCATCGGTCCGGCGTACGAAGACAAAACTGGCCGGCGCGGTGTACGTGTCATCGACCTGTTCGATGCCGAGGTCCTCAAAGAGATCATCTTCTCTGTTACCTCCGAAAAGAACTGCCTGATCCAAACGTTGTACAAGGGTGAAGCTCTGAACGCGCAGAGTATTTACGAAGAATACCTAGGCTACGCAGCTCAGCTGAAGGAATTCACCGTCGACAGCGCCGCCTTTTTGAATCGCCAGGTTCGCGCCGGAAAGAGAGTTCTATTCGAAGGGGCACAAGGAACGCTGCTCGACATCGATCATGGCACCTATCCTTACGTCACCTCGTCGAGCGCTTCGGCCGGGGGCGCTTGTGTCGGCACCGGCGTAGCACCGTCATTGATTACCGGAGCCATTGGAATTGCCAAAGCCTACACCACGCGAGTCGGCTCAGGCCCGCTTCCCACCGAGTTGAACGGGAGTGTTGGCGAAACCATCCGGCAGCGTGGCGCCGAGTATGGAGCTTCAACGGGCCGCCCGCGACGCTGTGGCTGGTTCGATGGCCCGGCAACGCGTTACTCTGCTCTGATCAACAATCTTCAGGCAATTGCTCTGACGAAGCTCGATGTGTTGGACGAGTTCGCCGAAATCCCCGTGTGCACGGGCTACGAGTATCGTGGTTCGAAGCTTGAAGAATTTCCGGCGGAAATCAGAGTGCTGGACCGGGTGAGACCCGTGTACGAAGCCGTCGCTGGGTGGCAAACCAAGACAGCCGGTATTCGCAGTTACCAGGAGCTCCCAGAGCGGGCCAAGGACTACCTCAAGCTGCTTTCCGACGTTACCGAGACCGAGTTCTCCTTCATCTCCACGGGCCCGGACCGCGAAGACACCATCGTCGTTCCCGGCTCCTGGATCGCAAAGACGCTGTGAAGCAGTCGATCTGGCTGCGTTTCCTAGCGTTGAGCTTGAGCGTAGGCGCGTAACTGGCTCTTCAAACTCTCCACAACCTCGGCGCGCTTCGGGTCGGCGGCCAGGTTCCTGGTTTCGCGTGGGTCATCTTCCATGTCGAACAGCTGCTCGCCTCTTCTGCCATCATCCCAAAGTGTGTAGCGCCAGCGGGCGGTTCGAATACTGTAGCCGTCGTAGTCGCTGCCGCGGCGCAGCTGCGTAAATGCGGCTTCCTTGACGTTCGTCGTCGGGTCGTCAAGCACCGGTTTCAGGTTGGTTCCTTCAAGGTACTGCGGGGCAGTCAGGCCGCAGAGAGACGCCAGGGTAGGATAGAGGTCCACCAGCTCTACCAAAGCTCTGGACAGCCGTCCGTTGCCCTTCGCGCCGGGCGCGGCGATGATTAAAGGCACCCGCGCCGAGTTCTCGAAAAGGCTCATCTTTTGCCAGAGCCCGTGCTCGTACAGGTGATATCCGTGATCGCTGAGCAAGACCACCACCGTGTTGGCCGCCAGCTGCAAACGATCGAGCGCCGACAGAACCCGGCCCAGCTGCGCATCCATAAAAGTTGTCGCGGCCCAGTAGGCTTGGATGGCTTCCCGCCGCTGGCGATCCGTCATGGTTTCCTGTTCTTGCTTGGCGCTGGCATAGCCGGCCTCGGGCGTCCTCGATCGGTCGTCTGCCGAGAGCGAGGGCAGGGCAATCTTGTCGGGAGGGTACAGGTCGAAGTATTTCTTAGGGGAAACATAGGGAGTGTGCGGACGATAGAAACCGACCGCCAGAAAGAAAGGCTTGTCGTGCTGTTGTTCGAGCAAGCTGATGGCGGCCGTGGCACTGAGGCCGTCCGTCTGTTCCAGATCCGACCCGTCTGAAGCCAGCCAGCTTAGGGTAGCTCCATAACTGCCCGGAATGAGGGTAAAGACCTTGTCTTGCTCTGCCTTGTCGCGCCCAGCCGGATTGACGAAGTACTCCCAGGACTCCAGGTCATCCAGCCCGCTCGTGCCGATCTGTCCGGGAACTCCGTAGTGATAGAGCTTTCCCACACGAGCTACAAAGTAGCCCTGCTGGCGAAACAGTTGTGGCAACGTGACAGTGTCTGGCAGGAACTCGCGAAAGTGCGGCGTGGGCTTGTAATCGGTGGAGAACTGCCCGGACCTGGGATTGGAGCGAATCTGAGTGACGTTCGGTCGCCGCCCTGTCAGGAAAGAACTGCGGCTCGGGCTGCAAAGGGAAAACTGGCAGTAGGCTCTTTCGAAGCGCACCCCGCGGCCTGCCAGTCTGTCAATGTTCGGTGACTGGACGCGTGAGTGGCCATAACTCCCCAAATCGCAGTTGAGATCGTCAGCCACCAGCAGCAGCACATTCAGCTTCGCTGCTTGGGCGTAGGCGGTCAAAACCGCTGCTAGTGATAGGAAGAAGAGGCGAAGGGCCAATCGCCGCAGAAGGTGTAACGATGCCATGATCCAGCCTCCAGAATTGTCCCAATTGAACAAAGGCCAGTGGGATCGCAAATCGCTTTTGTTTCCCTGCCCGCCATGCACTAGTGTAGTGTCCAAGAAGTAAATGGACAGTTGGTTTTGAGGTTTTCTGGTTCTGGGTTGAGTACAACCGGGCTGAATTTGCTCAAGAGTCTGAC
>VFZK01000140.1 GCA_016871215.1 Acidimicrobiia bacterium
GAGGCTGGAGCGTACCATCGGTGAGGGCACGCTTGAGTTCGGAGCCGTGAAAATAACCAAAGGTGTCAAATTTGCCTTTTAGAAAATACTTGGCAATGGTTTTAAATTTATTCATGGAGGGCGCCTACTGATGTGAGATCAATTAAAAGGGGACTGTCTCGCGTATCGGTGAGATAGGTCAGGATTGCGGGTCCCTTCCCGACGTAAGAACCATGGGCCACGCCAGCGGGAATCAAAATCGAATCTGAAATATCACCGCTGAGTTCAAACCCTTCGCTTCGACCAAATGTTGGGGAGGATCGTCGTATATCAAGGACGAAATCGGCCACCTGGCCAAGGAGGCATGTGACGACCTTCGCGCTGGCGCTAGGGGGGCCTTGATAGTGCATTCCTCGCAATACGCCGGTGGCCGAGAATGAGTGAAAAACCTCGCGGCAAGCAAATTCAATTCCGGCTTCGATGAATTGGGGTTGGTGGAAGGCCTTTCAAAACCATCCACGTTCATAAACATGTTTGAGCTCGTGAATGATGGCTACTCCGGGCGTGGATGTAGAAAGAATTCTCATAATTTCAAGGAACAGCGAAAAGGGCAACCAACTACGAAAGGCCCTTGCGGACTGCACGAATCACCACGTCCATATCCTCCTGCGTCATGTCGTGGAAACTGGGCAGGTTTAGACCCGCCCGGCTCACTCTCGCCGCCACGGGGGACTGAGGCAATTCCTGGAACATGGGAAAGCGGGTAAGTGGGTAAAAGAACGGGCGCAATCCGATGCCCACTTCGTTCGCCTTAGCAAGCATGGCGTCCCGCCTGTTTTCATCGAGGCGCTCCAAAGAAACCACGGCGGGCAACCAGTAGGAATTTCGCTCATCGACTGCTTCAATATTCATAGCGACAGGCAAATCAACCAACGCTTTGTAATAATATGAAAAGATCTCCCGTTTGCGGGTAACTAGTTCGTCAATTCGTTCCAGCTGTGCGCAGCCGATAGCAGCCTGTATGTTGGACATCTTATATTTCACGCCGATCTCGTCCATCCAAAAGATAGTACGTTTAGAGGACTTCCTGCCGTGATTGGCTTGTATCAATGCTTTATCAAACAAGTCCTCTCGTTGAATGGCCAGCAATCCACCCTCGCCCGTAGTCAGCGTCTTGGTTCCATGAAAAGAATACACACCCATATCTCCGATGCTCCCGGCTTGCCTTTCCCGCCATGTCGACCCTAAGGCCTCCGCAGCATCTTCAATCAGGAACAATCGATGCCGATCGGCAATATCCCGCAAGCTGCTCATATCACACAGGTTGCCATAGAGATGCACGGCAATGATGGCTTTGGTGCGGGGAGTGATCGCCGCCTCTACCTTCCTTACATCGATACACCAGGTCAACGGATCTATGTCGACAAAAACAGGGGTTGCCTTCTCATAAGTAATTGGCGCAGCGGAAGCGACCCAGGTGATCTCCGGTAAAATGACTTCATCGCCCGGTGCCAGTCCGATTGTCCTCAACGCGATGTGCAATGCTCCGGTGCAACTGGATGTGGCAATACAATGCCGGACATCCAGATACTCGGCAAACCGAGTCTCAAAAATATTCAAATAATCATAGCACCGCCGCCCCCAACCGTTGGCGGCGGCGTCGGTGGCGTATTCAACTTCTTTGCTCGTAATTGAGGGCTTAGCAAATGGGATATCAAATGTCATTTTATGCCTGTTTGAAGTACACCGTTAGCGTCAGCGCCACCAAATTTGCCGAGGAACCGGTGTTGACCGTCAGGACAAGTGTCACCCCCTAGAAAGTTTGCCAATTTCATCCAGGTAAACAGCGGCCAGATCTGCCTCAGCGTCACCAATCTCGAACAACCCTTGCTGCTGCTGTAGGGGTCATGGCCGCCCAGGGGTTGATCTCCCCGATAACCCCGGAGCCACTTGCGATTTTCGTAGCATTTGTCGGTTGTGACATACGCCATTGGCTTCACCGTGCCAACCTGCCGAGCACCTTCCAACAGATGCACCGCTCCCATTACATTGTAAACATCTGCCGATTAACCTGAGGTGTAAATGGGGTCAATCTCACTTAGCCTCTTTCCTTGAGAATCTTTGTCAGAGACTCTCGATGGACACATTGGCCATTCAATGGCAACCGATTTATCTCCCCAAAATAATGTTTGCTCCGCCTCTGGGGCGTAGAAATCGGATACCAAGTATATGATTTCCGCATTTGGCTGCAACGTAACAAACCCGTGGGCGAACCCCTCTGGCAGATACATCATTCGGCGATTAACTTCATTGAGTTCTGTCCCGAACCATTTACCGAAAGTTTCCGAGCCCTTGCGCACATCAACGATCACATCCCAAATAGAACCTTGAATACAGCGCACCAACTTTACTTCAGCATGCGGGTGGTTCTGGAAGTGAAGTCCCCGCAATGTGCCCTTGTCTTTGCTTAGAGAGTCATTAACTTGGACCCAGCGAGTATTTAACCCAAGCGTTGAAAATTCTCTTTCACAATAATAACGGGCGAAGAAACCGCGCTCATCTTGGTGAGGCTCAAGGTCGATGAGATAACTCCCCGACAACCCTGTTTCACGGAATTTCATTAATGTGCCAGTCGATTCAATCTAGAATGTAGCCCATTCAATGTTCATTCGATGTGCTTCAGTAAATTAGTCGGCAAGTTGCTGGCTGCTGAGGATATGCCTGGTTTCCAGCCAACCGCGGTACCAGTCGGCGGGTCTGGCCTGGGTGGCTTCGACGCGCGAGGCCCGCTGCCAATGCAAGTGTCTGCGGGCTTTGGCGCTGTCGACATAGAGTAACGTAGCTTCGTGGGGTTGCGATTTGTCAGTGACATGCCAGCGCAGGTTTGGCCAGTGCTGGTTGAGCTTGCCGAGCACATCGGCCACCGTGCGGTTGCCTTCCGGCTCGGGGCCGAAGCGGAACACGTCAACGAGATTGATTTGAGGCCTCCTTTTATGGAGGCTTCAGCGTATCAGGTTTGTCAGTTTAGGCGGTTGCTTGCTGATGCAGCAAGCGGCGGTGCTCGATGGTCCTGCGCTTGATGGCGTGCCTCCTTTCCAGAATGGTCTGGCCCCGTCCGGTATAGACGTTGGCGGACGTCAGATTGCCGAGGCTTTCGTGGTATCGGCGGTGGTTGTAGTGATCGACGAAGTTGCCGATCTTTGCTTCGAGGTCGCCAGGCAGGAAGTAGTTCGCGAGCAGGATCCGGTTCTTCATCGTCTGATGCCATCGCTCGATCCTGCCCTGTGTCATCGGATGATTGGGCGCTTCGCGCATGTGGTTGATCCCCGGTTACCAAGCCACGTCGCCAGGTCGCTCGCGACGTAGCTCGACCGGTTGTCCGATAACAGCCGCGGCTGGTGTCTGCATCCGTCCAGCCCCGATGCCGCCAGCGCCATCTCGATGGCCTCGGTGACTTCAGCTGCCTTCATAGTCGTGCACAGCTTCCAGGCGACAATGAAGCGCGAGAAGTCGTCGAGGATTGTCGACAGGTAGAACCAACCCCAACCGATCACCTTCAGATACGTGAAGTCGGTCTGCCAGAGCTGGTTTTGGGCGCCGTCGTCCTCTCCCGGAACTCGTAGGCCGCTTGCATCACGATGAACGCCGGGCTGGTCAGTAACCCGTTCGCCCGCAGCAGCCAGTAGACCGATGCTTCCGAGATAACCCGCGCCTTCTCGTCGGTGAACGTCACCGCCACTTCCCGGGGACTGAGTTCCGGTAGCTCCAGTGCCAACTCGATCACCTGGCCCCGGACCGCCTCCGGCACCCAATTCCAGACCCGGCCCGGAGCCGATCGGCGGTCTTCCAGGCCGACCGCGCCGAACCGCCGGTCCAGGTCGTACCACCGGTAAGACTTCGACCGCGACACGCCCAGCTTCTCGAGCGTGCGCTTCACCGGCAGCCGCGACTCCTCGACCAGCCGGATGATCTCGAGCTTCTCTGTGGCGTGGTATCTCGTGAGGGGTCGCCCTCATCCCCGAAGGTGCTTTTTTTGAGCGGGCGGTTCTCAATCGTGAGATCAGCAACGAGTTCCTTCAGCGCGCCCATCTCAAGAAGCAGGTCCTTAACCTCGTCCGACGACGCCTCGCGCTCAGTATCCCCGGCCGGCCTTTTCTTGCCGGCCTCCATGAACTCCTTGGACCACACCTATTACAGGCTCTCGGCGATCCCCTCCCGCCGGCACGGCTCGGCAATCGAGTGCTCGTCGCGGAGGCCGGCGATCACGATCCGGATTTTCTCTTTGGCCGAGTACTTCTTGCGTGTCCGGCGGCGGATCTCACGCACATGCTGTTCGGCTGTCCCGTTCGGCGGGGTCTGTTTCATCGGTCTCATCCTCGTCCCCTTCGATGGTGTCGGTGAGCCGAAAACACTCCGTTATGCAAACACCTCAGACTGTCCTATAGGCGCTGACGGGGAATAGTACCTGCGCTAGGCGATCCCGTCCGTGCGGTCCCTCGCAACCCCTATGGGCCGGTAGTCGACGAAATCCGGCCAGACAACCTCTTTCAGCGCATTCCTTCCGTCGACAATCAGTGGCCGTCGCATCCTAGACGCCAGCTGTCGCCAGTCTGCTTGCACGAACTCGGGCCAGGCGGTGGCAAGCACGGCTGCATCGGCCAGTTCGACTGCATCATCCAGGCTTGCGCAGAGGCGGCCGTAAGGGAAGGCGCCCGCCGAAGGGAACTTCGGGTCGTAGCCTCGCACGTGCCACCCGGATTCGGAGAGCGCCATGCACAACGCAAGCGCCGGGGAATCCCTCAGGTCGTCCGTGCCGGGCTTGAAGGCGAGACCAAGAACCGCGACCTCCCGTTGATTTCCCATCGCAGGGCCAAGCAACCGAGCGATCTCGGAGCTGCGTCTGGCATTGACTGACAGGACTGCGTCAATCAGGTCGGTCGGCGCCTGCCGCGCCTTGGCGAATGCCCGCAAGGCGGAAACATCCTTCGGTAGGCAGCTGCCGCCGAATCCGATTCCTGCTCTCAGGTAGGAGAGTATTTCCGGCGTTACCCGACCCACACCCTTTATCGCAGGCGACAACCTGCGATCCAGC
Source organism: Acidimicrobiia bacterium (assembly GCA_016871215.1). GTDB lineage: Bacteria > Acidobacteriota > Terriglobia > Versatilivoradales > Versatilivoraceae > VFZK01. The sequence continues at coordinate 5,072 of VFZK01000140.1, forward strand.
CCGAGCCCGCGGATCACCACGTCAATGTCGGTCCCCGGCGTCCTCTCGCAGATCCCCGCAAGCTCGTTGCTGTACGAGATAAGTAGCGCAAGCAGGCTGTTGGAGGAGTACTTGATTAACTCTGCGTTGCGAAGGGTCGTTCGAACGATTGGGCATTGAAATGTCTCATAGAGTCCGGCCACCATTGCACCCGACTTGGCATCGAACTCTCCGATGACGATGCGATCCGGATTCATGAAGTCGCTCAGTGCTGCGCCTTCTCTCAGGAACTCCGGGTTCATGCAAAGCCCGATGTCGCCGCATTTCCTTCTGGAACCCTCCTCGACGGCCCGCCGGACGTCCGTGTCGGTGGTCCCCGGGACTACCGTACTCTTGACCACGACTACGTGATACCTGTCGTCGCCTCGCAGGCATTCCCCGATCTGTCGCGCCGCCGACTTGACATACGACAGATCGATGCGACCCGAGCCATTTGGGTCCGACGGCGTTCCGACCGCGATAATGCTGACGTCCGAACCCTCGAGGGCCGCTCGGAGATCGCCCGAGACCTCCAGCGCCCCGTTTCGAATCACCTCGCCAAGCAGCGAATCGATCCCGGGCTCGTAGAACGGCGCCGTCCCGCCCTGTACGGAGCGAACACGATCGGAATCTACGTCCACGCATCTTACGCGATGGCCCACCTTAGCCAGGCAGGTACCCGTTACAAGGCCGACATACCCAAGCCCGACTACGGTGACTTGCATGCTATCCACGCTCCACTCTCGACTTCTCTGACCACTCTCGTACCGCGGCGCTCAGGCAGCGCCTTCCGCACGGTAGGCATCCAGAGTGCGCCTAAGGCCGTCCCTCAGACTCGTCATCGGCAGCCACCCGAGCTGCTTCTGCAGCTTCGTCGTGTCAGGACACCGCCGCTGCGGATTGTCGGTCACGTAATCACGGTCCTCGGACTCGCCAAACGAGACGTCGACGTTCGCAATCTCACCAACGAATTCCGCCAGTCCACGGATGGAGATCTCTTCGCTGCCGTTACCGACGTTGAACGCCTCGCCAGGGCTGCCCGAAATCAGGACGAGCAGCATGCCGGCAATGGCATCGGTGATATAGCAAAAGCTCCTGGTTGCCAGCCCGTTGCTGAGCAAAACGATGGGCCGCGACGCCAGCGCCGCGCTCATCAGATCCGGGATGATGCGCTTGTCATCGAGTCGTTGGCCGGGGCCGAACACGTTGAAGAGCCGCACGGTCTTGACGGGGGTCTGAAAGAGCCGGTAATAGGTCACGGAAAGCGTTTCCCCAAGCCGCTTGGATTCGTCATAGCAGGCGCGTGGCCCTGTGCAAGAGACGAGCCCCCGGTAGTCCTCCTTGGTGGGGATATTTGCGGGATCGGGGTCACCGTAGATCTCGCTCGTACTGGTGAGCAGCATTCCTCGCGAACCCTTCTTCGCGAGTTCGAGCATGTTTCGCGTGCCATTGACGTTGACGTCTATCGTCTCCAGCGGATAGCGCCGGTAGAACGTGGGCGAACCGATGCTCGCGCCATGCACGATCCAGTCAACGGGGCAACCCGGGTCGAATCCCTTGCTGACATCGCAGTCCTCGAACCGGAAGTTAGCGTCCGCCCGCAGATGCGAAATACGCTCTGGGATGCCGATGCGGAAGTTGTCGACCGCGATTACCCGGCAGGGCGCCGGCAGCGTCCTGTTCAGCGCGGCGATGACGTCGAGGAGATAGCTGCAAAGAAATCCGGCCGCACCGGTGACGAGCATCGTCGAGCCGGAAAGCTCCGCGGCAGCCTCGCCCAATCGGCCGGCGACCGCCCGGCAATCCTCTTGAATTACGCGATTCAGTCCGTTCATGCTTGTGCAAATGAAGACTAGCGTGACAGGGTCGCACTGTATCAGCATTTGGCATGCCGGCCACCAGCCCTCCGCTCACCGCGCTAGCGGTTCTTGCCGGCCCTGTACTCGGATGGCGAATTACCCATTTCAAGCTGCACGGCCCGGATCTGCGGTGCCTCCCTCCCAAGCAAAGCGGTGCCACTGGCCTTCTCCTGTTCCCAGTCAGAGCCCCCCATAGGACAGTCGTAACATGTCCATGAGGTTGAGACACCTCGGGTTGGAATGTAGTGGGCATTCTGGTGTCGGGCTTAGGGCATCTGGGGACTCCGGAGTGGGATTGCGGGGTAGGTTGATACCGACGACCCCGGGCAGACTGGGCGGCAGCGGCACGCGCCTCTTGAAGCGCGCCGGATGCGCTGGGTAGGCCGACTCCAGGACGATGGCGCGACGCTGCCAGATCAAAGGGGCGGGACCGAAGTGCATCGCGACCGGCGTCTTGAAGCCGATCCCGGAGTGTCGGTGCTTGTCGTTGTACCAGCCAAAGAAGTGCGCAGGAACGCGCGCGCATAGGCGTCCCCCTCGAAGTGCTCGGGGAACTCGGGCTGGTACTTCAGTGTCTTGAACTGGGCCTCCGAGTGCGGGTTGTCGTTCGAGACGCGCGGCCGCGAGTAGGAGGCGGCGACGCCGAGATCCACGAGCAGTTCCGCGGTACCCTTGGCGCGCATGGGGCTGCCGCGGTCGGAGTGCAGCGTGAGCTGCGCGAGCAATGCCGTACTTCAGACACGTTTCCTCGATCAGCTGCTGGGCGATGCCGGCGTTCTCGCCGCCGGCCACCAGCCAGCGGACCACGTAGCGGCTGAAGATGTCGATGAGCACCTACAGGTAATAGAACTACCACTTCATCGGGCCGCGCAGGCGCGTGATGTCCCAGCTTCAGACCTGGTTCGGGGCGCGTGCAAAGAGCTCGGGCTTGGCGTGCGCCGGGTGAACCAGTTGGTTCCTGCGCTCGCGGTTCATGCCCCCGGCGGCAAGCACCCGGTACATGGTCCTCACCGAAGCCGAGTACACCCCTCGTCCAGGAGCCGGGCGTAGGCGGTGTAAGGCGTCGCATCGGCAAGGCGCGGCCCGTTGAGCACCTCGAGCAGCTTTTCGCGCGAGGGGGCGCTGAGCGCCAAGGGGGGCGCGGACCGTACGCGCTGCGCCCATGCCCGCCGTGGCCGCGACGCCGCGCTCAAGATTCGCTCCCGGCGTGCTCGGACGCTGCCACCGGAATGCCCAGCAGCGTGCAAACTTTTTTGCACCTCGACGATCAGGCGTGCCTGCGCGAGGTCGCGCTCGAGGCGCGCGTTCTTCGTCTCCAGCAACGCCTCCCGGCGCGCCTCCGGCGTCAGCCTTGGCTTCCTGCCACGCCGGCGTCCGAGCGCCTCGAGCGTTCCCGCGTCGCGCTCGCGACGCCACGTCGTCAAATGCGAGCTGTACAGCCCCTCGCGGCGCAGTAGCGCGCCGATCTCCCCTGAGCCGCAGGCGCGCAACCGCGCGCGCCTCCGACTTCGCCCGCCCGCCTCGCCGGAACCATCTCCCCCTCTTCCTCTGTGACATCGGTGACTTCCCTACAATGATTCTACGAAGGAAGATGTCTCACCTGACATTGGGACCCACGGCTGGGCATTTGGCGGCACGCCTCGAGCACATTGGCCGTGCCCATGACAATTGTGGACCAGGATTCCAATGGATCACGGTACGAGAGCCGGATCAAAGGTTGGGCAGCCAGATGAAAGACAATCTCGGGCTGCGTTTCCTGGAAGATCCGCGCGAGCGCATTGGCGTCGCGAATATCGAAACGGCGATCATCGATGGTGAGTGCGAGCAGATCCCAATGGTTGGGCTCGCTCCCGGGCGGCAAGGAGACGCCGGTAACCTTCGCACCCAGCCCGTGCAGCCAGAGCGTGAGCCAGCTGCCTTTGAAGCCGGTATGCCCGGTCAATAACACGCGCTTACCGCGATAGATGTCGGCGAACTGTTTCACTCCCAGCATTTCCAGGGAGCTTGGCCGCTCTGCCAGAGTGTTTCGAGATGGTTCTTGTCGCGCAGGGTGTCCATCGGCTGCCAGAAGCCGCGATGGTCAAAGGCTACGAGATGGCCTTGCTGTGCCAGGGTTTCCAGCACAACTCCTTCCCAGGGGCTCTGATCGCCTTCTATGTAGTCGATCACCTTAGGGTTGAGCACAAAGAAACCGCCGTTGATCCATGCGCCGTCGCCGGGAGGCTTCTCCTGAAATCCCCGCACCGCAGTTCCATCGCGCAGCAGCGCGCCGTAGCGACCCGGAGGCTGAACGGCGGTCACTGTGGCCAACTTGCCGTGCTGGCGGTGAAAATCGAGTTGCGCGCTGATATCGATATCCGCCACCCCGTCGCCGTAGGTGAAGCAAAAGGCTGCTTCATCTTTCACATAATCCGCCACACGCTTCAGGCGTCCGCCGGTCTCCGTAGTGTCGCCCGTATCCACCAGCGTCACCCGCCAGGGCTCGGCATTCCGCTGATGCACTTCCATCCGGTTACGTTGCATATCGAAGGTGACATCAGACATGTGCAGGAAATAGTTGGCGAAGTACTCCTTGATGATATAGCCCTTGTAGCCACAACAGATGATGAAGTCATTCACACCATGTGCGGCGTAAATCTTGAGGATGTGCCACAGGATGGGACGCCCGCCGATTTCAATCATTGGTTTGGGTTTCAGGTGAGTCTCCTCGGAAATTCGTGTACCGAGGCCTCCGGCGAGAATGACGGCTTTCATTTTTTAATTTGCTCTGTTTCGCTTAGGTACCAAGGCATAGCTGAATCAAGGCCTTGTTGGAGATCTTGAGCGGGAGCATAACCAGGCAGGCGTTGAGCTTTACTACCCTCCGCCTGGCTGTGCATGGCCTGTCAAGCCTTTTGAGACGATCTCGGTACGGAATTACTGAGCGTCCTCCTTGGTATCTGGCTTGTGGATCCAGGCCGCCGTTGGGAAGGCCGCCGGCTGCCGCGCTCCATTGATGAAACGCTTGGGATTGGCCGTATACGTGGCGTCCAGGACCCGTGCCCGTTCGACGCGGATTTCTTCGGCCTTGTCGTGCGCTTGCCCCCGGCGGCTGAAGAGGCGGCCGTGGGTGGGAAACCTGCGGAGTCCGGCGGCGATAGATCGTGGCGGGGGCGCATCCCAATGCCCGGCAGGCCGGCCTAGTCCCTGCCAGTGGGGCCATTTCCTCAACGGGCAGCTCGATCACCACTGGGTGTTCCCGCTCGCGGCTTTGGGCGCGAGCAGCTCCTCCAAAAGCGCGGAGGGCTTTCCGTGCACCTCGATGACCTTGCGCGCCTTGGCGAGCTCGGTCTCCAGACGCTCAAGGCGCCTGTGCAATCCCGCTATCTCCTTGTCCCTGGGATAGCGCCCCTTAAATGCGCGCTTGCGGGACAAGGCTCCTAGCGCTCTGTCATCACGCTCTTTTCGCCACGCCGTCGGATGCGAGGTGTACAGCTCCTCCTGGCGCAGCAGCTCCCCGATCTCACCGGGCCTCGTGCATGCGTCAGCCTCACGCAGCACATTCAGCTTGTACTCGGCCGGGAACCGGCGTCGCTTCACCCGCTCGACCAACTCAGGGTCCGGCGCCTCAACCGAAGGCGCAGCCCCGTTCTCCCCGCTAGTGTCTTTCATCCAGCGAAATCCCGTGTTCCGATCTCGCCCGTGTGGCCAGTAATTCTAGCTCTCACGATCCTCTCACAAGATTCTGGCAGATAGGGAAAGCCGTTTCCAGCGTGGCGATGTATCCATGAGTTCGACCTGTTGGTTGTTGCCAATCTTTTACACATGTCAAGGGGCATTCCTGGTGCCGGGGCCTGGCTGGTCGCTATTCCAGTCTGGGTTGCCGGGGGCGGCACGGTCGAGGATGCGGATCACGCCCTCGACGATGTCGTCGATCTAGGTGAAGTCACGACGGTACTCGCCGTAGCTGAAGACCTGGACAGGCTCGCCAGCGAGGATGGCCTTGGTGAATTTGAACAGCGCTTGGATAATCCCGGATCGATCGCCTGCGTCGCGAGGCCGTTCTTCGTTACCGCCAAACGTCGGACCGCTTCCGGAACACTAGACTAGAACGATCGTTAAGCCCGCCGCTAACGTGCTGAGAATTCAGTCAGGAACCAGGACGCTAGCCTAAATTGGACGCATTGCCCGCCACTGGCCGCCAAACGGCGTTAGCATTCGATCCAGGCACCGGTGCCCCAGAGGGTCGAACGAGTGAAGCCGTCCAGAACGCTCGAACTCGAATGCTTGGACCGAGATCTCCCGATCGCGTGGGCGTATGACGTGTCACATCCGTCCGTTTGGCGGCTTGCGCCCCCAGTTACCCGCTCCCGGAGACGCAGGAACACAAGCTGACGCTGTCATGGATCCCGTATGCAGCAATTAATCCCCTTCCTGCCTGGTTCAGCGAGGGTCGGATGGGGAATGTCCCTCAAGCAGATGTGGGAGTGGACGACTCTGGATACAGGTGTTCTGGCGGGAAAGGAAACAGCCCCGGGTGAGTTCGACTCGCACGGAACCGGAACTATTAGTTCTCTCGAGAGATCTGTGATGCCATGCGTTTCGGGGCCCCGAAACGACCGGCGGCTACCAGAGTGAGGGTGCTACACGTCGTCCCGAGTCTCGATCCGGAGTCGGGCGGGCCGGCCCGCTCGATCCCGGCCGGCTGTGCTGCCCTGGCCCGAGCGGGAGCTGAGACGACTCTTTACACCTTTGTCCGACCGGGAGCTACGACGACTCTGGACGGTCGGGATTGGCCTTTCACCACCAGATTGTTCAGGCCTCTTCCGTTCACGA
>VFZK01000141.1 GCA_016871215.1 Acidimicrobiia bacterium
CAAATTCTGAGTCTGACTTTGTTCGAAAGAAGGCTGATTTTACAGGTACTTTCAGAGATTGAGCCCGCACCTGCTCAGCGGCCTATGAGCAAACAACTGAACCTATTCAACTTATAGTTGGACACTATTGAGCAAAGGAGTATTTCGATTGCGCAAAGCAGATTTCATATACTAAACTGGGACGTTTTTTCTGTGGACCGACCCTCTCGCAGCAGGGCTGTGATAACGGACGAAGGAGATTGAAACAACACCATGATTCTAGACCTAATGCGTCGGGAAAAGAAAAAATTCCTCGGCATCCTCCTCCTGCCGCTTATGTTTGGACTTGTAGCGTACTTGATTCCCGGCATGCCTGGTGGTGCCTGGGGAACCGGCCTGGGGGAGTCGGTGCTGGCAACCGTGGGCGGCGCCGAGATCTCCAGTACTGATTTCATAGGTGCCTATCAACGCTTTCTGCGCAGTGGCCAGTTCCCCTACGACCGCCAGTTCCTCAAGACGCTACAGATTGACCGCCAGATTCTGAACCAGCTCGTTTCGAAAGAAGTGATGATCACCGAGGCTAAGCGACTGGGCATCGATGCGACCGCCTCGGAGTTACAGCAGAAGATTTTAGCGCTACCGTATTTTCAGGACAACGGAAGCTTCGCCTTCAATCGTTACAAAACCATTCTGGAACAGAACGGCATGAATGTTCAGCAGTTCGAGGACGGGGTTCGTGAGGAAATTATCCAGGAAAAGCTGCGCAACCTGATCACGGACTCAGTGACGGTGACTGACAGGGAGCTGGAGGAAGAGTTCCGGGATCGGAATGAGAAGATCAAGATCAGCTACGTGTCATTCGAACCATCGAAGTTCACGACCGCGGTCGTCCTGCAAGAGGCCGAAATCAAGCCTCACTACGATCAGAACAAAGAATCCTATCGCGTTCCGGAACAACGCCGCGCCAGATACCTCTTTGCTGATACGGCGGCACTAAGAGCCGATATTCAGATCCCGGAATCGGAAGTCAAGAGCTATTACCAGCAGAATCTCGCCAGCTATCAGCTACCGGAGAAGGTTCGAGCCTCACATATCCTGCTGAAGACGGAAGGCAAGTCTCCACAGCAAGTCGAGGAGATCAAGGCCAAAGCTACTGCCCTGCTCCTGCAGGCCAGGAAAGGGGCGGATTTCGCTGATTTGGCGAAGAAGAACTCGGAGGACCCAGGCTCAGCCGCGAGCGGGGGCGACCTAGGTGCTTTCGGCCGCGGCGCCATGGTCCCTGAATTCGAACAGGCCGCCTTCACCCTGGGGGTTGGAGCCATCAGCGACCTCGTCAAGACCCAGTATGGTTACCACATCATCAAAGTAGTCGATAAGCAACCGGCGCACACCCAGTCACTCGAAGAAGTCGAGAACCTGATTCGCCCTACTTTGCTTCAGCGAAAAGCGGAGCAAAAGGCTCAGGATCTCGCAGACAAGTCGTTTTCGCTCTTCAAGAACAAGAAGTCGCTCGAACAGATCGCTTCCGAACTGAAGTTGATCATCCAGGAAACCCCACTGTTTCAACAGGGTGGATCAATTCCGCCCATCGGGAATTCGCCTGAATTCGCCTCGAAGGTTTTCGCTCTGAAGGAGAAAGAGGTGGGCTCGCCAATTCGAATTCCCAACGGATTCGCGCTGCCCCAACTCATGGAGGTGAAACCGCCTTACGTACCAGGGCTGGAAGAGGTGCGTGCGAAAGTGGAAGAGACGTTGAAAGCCTCAAAGGCGGCAGACTTGGCCCGATCGAAAGCCCAAGAATTCGCAGAGAAAGCGAAAGCCGCTGGCGGGCTCGAGAAAGTGGCGAAAAACTATTCGGTGGAAGTCAAAACGAGCGAGGAATTTACCAGGAATGGGACTTTGCAGGACCTGGGGTCGAGCTCTCCTTTCGATGTGTTCGCGTTTTCCTCCAATGTCGGAGCCATCAGCCCACCGATTCAGGTTGGACAACGGCACGTGGTGGCGCAAGTGAAGGAGAGGAAAGCGGTAGATCCTGAGGAGTTTGCCAAAGCGAAGGAGAGTCTTCGCCAGTCACTGCTGGCACCCAAAAAGGAAAACTCGTTTCAGGCCTATCTCAATTCTGTGCGAGAGACCATGTCCAAAGCGGGCTCCATCAAGATCGACGAAGCCCAGTTTGCCACTCTGTCACAACGTATGTAGAGTAGCCCTGGCACCCACAGTCGGTCTTCATCCCAAACAGCTCCGCTCGGTCCGAGTGGAGCCTTGCCCATAAGCGACTTTCTTCTCCCGAGCCTCGAAGACTGCTGAGTTCGTCGTCCCAGGCCCGAGAGGTTCTTCGGCCCCTGAACAATTTTACTGGAAGCCAAGATCCATTCCCGTCGATGCTGCATCTCAAGAAGAAAACCCAAATGAGGAGGCCTTATGAGTCGATTCCTGGCTTTGGTCGTTCGAGCGGCTTTGCTGTTCGTATCCCTAAGCGGCCAATCGGTGTTTGCCGAGGCGATTCCAAGAAGCGAATCGATGGTTCGTGGAATCCAGCAGACGCTAGACCCACACGACTTGGCAGACCATTTCGCGACACTGAGGCGCAAAATTCTGGAGCATGCGCGAGCGCGAACCAATAGCGAGGCTCAAGTAAGCTCGGACGGCGCTTCTTATGTCAGCATCATTCCTTACGTCGCCGGCGACGCAAATACCCGGACCAACCTCGGCTTGAACAATTTCAGCCAGAGCTCGCTAACGCATGGCGCAAGCCCAGCTGCCAACGTGGCCATCGGGCTTTTCGACGCGCAGGGCAATCTGTCGGGCAGTGGTGAATTCACCGTCGGTTCAAACCACTTGCTGCAGCTGGACAACATCATCTCCCGGCTGGGGAGCAGCATTGCGGCCGGATGGTTATTGATCTATTCCGACGAACCGTTGACTGCCTGGGCCTCGGTCGTTCGAAACGACAACAACGACCCGGCCATCGAGCTGGCCGTGGCCGACCAGATCAACAAGCCTCTGGCGTTTGTGGAAAGCACCGGATCCCGGCTCATGATCCAATCTTCGGCGAAAGGCGCGACCTTTCAGTCGTCGCTGGCAGTTGTGAACGTCGGTTCGGGAGACGGAAATCTCACCGTGAAGATCTACAACAACGTTGGTGTTCTCCTCGGCACCAAGACGGCTCTGCTAAGAGCTGATGGTCTTTTTGTCGACAACGACATTCGCAGTGCGTTTCCCGGCACGTTCGGGCAGATCGTGGTCGAAGTGACCGACGCCAACGCTGCCGACAACCGGACCCCCCGCCTCGTAGCCAATTCCTTCATCCGCAGCACCAATGGCACCTCTGGTTTTTTTCCGGCCTTCGCCCTGCCAGAACCCAACACCGTTTCGATCGCGGGAAAGTGGGAGGGAACTCTGACAGGCGGCTCGCTGATCAACGCTCAGGCAAGAATCGAACTCTTCCAGGAGCGAGACATGCTCTATGGAAGAATGCTCATTCTAAGCGGCACCTTTCCTACCCTCAAGACAAGTTTCCTGGTATCCGGCGACGTCGTGGACAACAGCTATGTCCTGCAGATTCAGGGCATCTTCGACAGCGATTCTGGAAACAGCCTGCTGGCATATCGCCTCTTTGGCGCGCTCTCGAATGGACGGCTCCAAGGCGATGCGATTTACTTCGACGAACGTAATCGAAGTTCGATAGGGAGTTTTAACTTGGGCCGGACGGGTGACATCTATGAGTAGCGCCAGCAGGAGCGGAAAACTCCGGCTGCTCGAAAGCATCGACGACCGCGTCGTTGTGATGTCGAACTCACCAGGGTTTAAGTCGCCCGGCCGTAGCGCTTCCGTTCATCCCCAAGCTTCCCGAAACACGCGCAGCCAGTTGCCATGCATGATAGCTTCGACGTCAGAATCGGCGTAGCCGCGCTTCTTGAGCAAAGGAGGTATCTTCTGCAGGTCGGCAATGGTGTTCAGGTCGCCAGGAGATTGTTCCCGACCGAATCCTCCGTCCAGATCGCTGCCAATGGCGGCATGGCGAGTGTTTCCCGCTAGCTGGCAAACGTGGTCGATGTGATCGATGACGTTCTCGAGACTGACGACCGAGTTTGAAGTGCGGCCTGCTTCCCAGCCCGGGTAGAGCATCCAATTATCGAAAGCGGCTCCAATGACAGCATCTCGTTCGATCAGAGCTCGCACTTGCTCATCCGAGAACTGGCGATCTCCTGGTACCAACTGCCGGCAATTGTTGTGGCTGGCGATGACGGAGCCGCGAAACAGTTCTAATGCCTGCCAGAAGCTCTCTTCAGCCAGGTGCGTGGCATCGAGAACCATGCCCAGTTCGTCCATCGATCGCACTAACTCAACGCCCTGTTGCGTGAGCCCCCCCGTCGAAGCTGTTCCATGGGCATAGGTGCTGGGCCCGTAGTGGGCAAGTCCAAGAGTGCGCAAGCCGTCATTCCACCAGTTCTGCAGATCGTCGGGCGATTGAATAGGGTCTGCTCCCTCCATGCTGAGGATGTATCCCAGCGGTGCCTCGCTCCTGGCGGACGATTGCCACTTTCCAAAGTGCATCCGCATCGAACGCCAGTCGTCCAGCCTCCGGAGGTGCCCCTGTTGCTCGAGAAGACGATAGTAGGCGAGCTGCCCGCGTGCCATCGCCGAGGCAATGGTTTGGTTGCGAAAGTCCAGCAAAGGGCTTTTCCCCTTCGGATTCGCGCGGGCCAGCAGCGTCGCCAGACAGATCGCAACCTCACCCTCGCGCATCGCCGGCAGCGAAACCGTGTTGGCGCCGCGGCCGCGCTGCTCCATGCCCGCCTCCAACCCCCGGATGCTGTCGACATCCTGGGTCAGATCGCGATTCCAGTTCAGAGCGCTCCACGACAAGTCCAGATGGGCATCGATAACGAGCATATCTCTCCTCGGCTCCTCCCTCAGGTTGCGCGTAAGCTAACTGCTTTGCCCCTGCGCGTCAAGGAAGCCAACGAGCCGAACCGGCCGCGCCGAACCAGTTGGCGGGCTGGGAGCGCTCAGGCAGTGAGCTTCTCGCATCGTGACTCGGTTCTTGTTCGTTTTGTACCGCGCCGGGTTCGCCGCCGGTTTCGAGAGCCCGTCATAGTCCAAGCCCTTCCCTGAGTCCGGCCAACCCGAAGCTCTTGATCTTGCCGTGCCACCCTGGCTGGACCCGCTCCTTGACAGGGCTCTCCGGTGTGGACTAGATTGTGAATGTCTTGATTGGCGGTCCTGGAAACTTCGCCGCAGTTCGAGCGGCGCGCTTGTCCTCCAGCGCACTCACCCAGCAATTCTCGTTACTCATTCTAAGGAGAACTCACATGAATCAGCCGTGGAAGACTGACCGTTGGTTTGCCAGCCCCTGGAACTATGCTCCGGAAGCCCAGAAGGCCCTGAGTTTCCCGGCAGAGATTCGGATCCATGACGTGACCTTGCGCGATGGCGAACAACAGACGGGAATCGTATTTCGCCGCGACGAGAAGGTTGCCATTGCCAAGAAGCTGGCCGAGGCCGGTGTGCATCGCATCGAAGCTGGAATGCCTGCAGTCTCGGCAGAAGACGAAGCTGCGATCAAAGACATCGTCGACTTAGGGCTTCCGTCGGAGATTTTTTCCTTCGCCCGCTGCATGCCGGCCGACGTCAAGCTCGCCAAAGACTGTGGCGTGAAGGGCATCATCACCGAGATCCCGTCCAGCGATCACATCATCAAGAATGCCTATGGCAAAACCATGGACTGGGCGATCAAATCGTCGATCGAAACCACCTTGGCGGCGAAAGAGGCTGGACTCTACACGGTCTTCTTCACGATAGACAGCACTCGCTCCGACCTCAACCGCTACATGGATTTGGTAGAACGCGTCGCGACCGAAGGACATATGGACGCGGTCACTCTTGCCGATTCCTTTGGAGTCTGCACGCCGCAAGGCATCGGGATGGTTGTGAAACAGCTGAAAGCTCGTTTCAAGCAGCCGATTGAGATCCACTGCCACGAGGATTTCGGCCTGGGTGTTGCCAACACGATTGCTGCTCTTTCGAATGGAGCCTCGGTAGCACACGTCACCGTGTCGGCAACCGGCGAGCGCGCTGGTAATGTCCCCCTGGAAGACACCGTGATGGCTTTACGCGTCCTGTACGGCATCGAAACGGGCATCAAGACTGAGAAGTTCTATGAGCTGTCCAAGCTCGTTCAGAAGCTGGCAGGCTTCACGGTTCCCCCCAACCGGCCTATCGTCGGAGACTCGCTCTACAACATCGAGTCGGGCATCGTTGCCATGTTTCACCGCCGGTGCAAGACGGTGGAACCGCTGGAGTACATCCCCTTCTTGCCGGAACTGGCGGGACGTCCTGGCGTTGACATCGCCTTGGGAAAAGGTAATGGTCTCGCCAACATTGAGGAGCACCTGGAGCGGAGAGGACGCCAAGCCACGCCAGAGCAGACCAACGAGATTCTGGCGCGGGTTAAACAGGCTTCGATCGAAAAGAAGGCTCTGCTCACAGGAGCGGAATTCGACGCGATTCTCAAAGCAGTGATCGGTGCATCGACTCCAGCCTAGTTGGCGCTCATTTCGCCGTCATCGGAATGCGGCAGCTCGGCAAGTATTCCTGTCCTTGACTACACCTGCCGCAGTGGCCAGTATCCCAGTCCCTGCGCCATCGCGGGCGTTTCGACTTTGACATCTTAGCGAAGAAATCTGGACAATTCCCGACTGGAGGTTAGGACTCGAAGTTCGGGTTCAATGAGGAGACTATGGTCGACACTCTGGATGCGCTCGTTGAAGCAGCCCGCGGGCGCGGGCGAGCGAAGATTGCCGTCGCGGCTGGCCATGACCCCGATGTGATCGAGGCCCTTCAGGAAGCGAGCAAGATCGGGCTGGCCGAAGGGATCTTCGTGGGACATGCGGACAAGATTCAAGCGATGGCCAAGAAGGTCTCGTTTGACATCCCAAGCGGCCAGATTATCCACGAACCCGAGGAAGCTGTGGCCGCGCGGAAAGCCATTGCCTTGATTCGTGAAGGCCAAGCCAGCCTCCTGATGAAAGGGAAGATCAGCACCGCAACCCTCATCCGCGCCGTGTTGGACAAAGAAGCAGGGCTTCGGACTGGCCGATTGTTAAGCCAGGTGATCGTCTTCCAAGTGCCGGGCATCAAGCGGCTCATGATCATGACCGATGCCGCCATTAACATTGCACCCACGTTGGAGCAGAAAGCGGAGATTTGCCGCAACGCGATCGAAGTCGCGCAGGCGATTGGGATCGAAAAGCCGAACCTGGCAGCCCTTTGCGCTCTCGAGTTTGTCAATTCTGAAATGCCGGCAACCCTTGATGCAGCGGGCCTCACGCTCATGAACCGCCGCGGTCAGCTGGCGGGAGCGTACGTCGAAGGGCCTATTGCCCTCGATGTTCCCTTGAGCCGCTTCGCGGCAGATCGCAAAGGAATCGACAGCCCGCTGGTCGAGAAGACCGATATCTTTGTCGCCCCTGATATAGAGGCTGCCAATATCCTTTACCGGGCTATTCTCTACTTTGCTCAAGGGGAATCTGGCGGCGTTGTTGTCGGGGCCCGAGTGCCGCTGATTCTGTTGTCGCGCGCTGAGACGCCCGAAACCAAGATTCGCTCGATCGCGATTGCGATCCTCGTCGCCACCAAGTCTACGGAGAGTCGTCAGAAATGAAAATCCTGGTCGTGAATGTGGGCTCCACTTCTCTCAAGTTCCGGCTGTTCGAGATGGAGCGCGAATCGGTTACCGCAGTCGGCAAAATAGAGCGTGTTGGCAGCGCCAAATCGCCGGTTAGCTACCGCTTGGGCAACCGGCCTAAGTACGAGGGCGAGATTCAATGCCCGAACCAGCGGGTCGCGATCAGACACGTGCTGGAGGTATTGACAGATCCAGCTTCCGGAGTGCTTTCTAGCTTGGACGAGCTGGATGCCGTGGGATTCAAACCGGTTCATGCCAAGAATATCGCCGACTCCGTATGGGTGAGCGACGACGTGATCCAGGCCATGGAGGAGTATGTTCCACTAGCGCCCGCTCACAACCCGCCTTACATCGAAGCCTTCCGGATATTTCGGGAACTGCTGCCCCACAAGCCGCTGGTGGCCGTCTTCGAGCCCGCCTTTCACAAGAGCATTCCAGACCACGCCAGGACCTACGGTATTCCCTACGAGTGGTCAGAGAAACATGCCATTCGACGCTATGGCTTCCATGGCGCCTCTCACCGTTACATTTCGGTGCGCGCGCCCGAGTTGGTGGGAAGAAAGAAAGAAGAGCTTCGAGTGATCTCATGCCACCTTGGTGGCAGCTCCAGTATCTGCGCCATCAAGCACGGGGTTTCTATCGACACCAGCATGGGATTCTCCCCGCAATCAGGATTGCCTAATGCGACCCGTAACGGAGACCTTGATCCGTTCATTCTTCTTTACATGATGGAGAAAGAGGGTCTCACGACCGAACAGATTCGTGTAGCGCTCTCGACCAACGGCGGATTGAAAGGGATATCGGGGCTTAGCGGTGACGTCCGAGATCTCGAAGAAGGAGCCCAGAAAGGCAACGCGCGCGCCGCTTTGGCACTGAGGGTTCTTGCCCACGAAACAAGGAAATACATTGGAGCTTACACGGCTATCATGGGCGGGCTCGACGTCTTGGCCTTTACCGGCGGGATCGGTGAGAACGGTGTGGGCGTGCGTGAGCTGATCTGCCAGGACCTCGGGTGTCTTGGTATCGAACTCGATCCTGAGAAGAACACCCTCCGCGGCCAGGATGGCATCATCTCTCGCGACGACTCGCCAGCCAAGGTTGTGGTCGTTCTGGCGAATGAAGAATTGGTCATTGCACGAGAGACGGCAAGACTGCTGTCGGAACGACAGTCTGGAGTTTCCACATTTCCCACGGGGACAGGCGCGTGACGATCACGTGCTTGTAGCGCCGCACGCCAGTGCGGCCATTGCTGTCGCCCAACGTCGTCCGGGCCTCGCGCCACGATCGTCGATCCATCAGACGTCCGAGCTAGGGAAACACTCCGCCGACTCGGCGGAACAATCCGGGAAAAGCGTTTCGCGTGGCTGCAGGAAACGCCAAAGCAATACCTCAATCGGCCGCGGCAACAGTGTTATGCAGCGACCCGATTCTTTCCACCCAAACCTCGACACGATCCCCCGGCTTTAAGAACTGAGGCGGCTTCATGCCCTCCCCCACACCGGGAGGTGTGCCTGTGAAGACCATGTCGCCAGGCTCCATCGTCAAATGATTTGAAATGAACTCGATGAGCTTCGGCACCTTGAAGTGCATCTCGACCGTGTTGTAATTCTGCCGAACCTGCCCATTCACCTTGCTTCCAAGGGCCAGCGAGTTGGGGTCGGAAATCTCGTCATGCGACACGATGACGGGGCCGGTGGGGGCGAAGGTGTCGCTCGATTTGGCGCGCAGCCATTGCCGGTCGGCGCGTTGGAAGTGGCGCTCACTGACATCGTTGCCGCAGGTGTAGCCGAAAACGTAGTCGAAGGCTTCGGACTGCGGAACGCGTTTGGCACGCTTCCCAATAACCACCACCAGCTCGGCTTCATAGTCCAACCCTGAAGCGTTTGGGGGATACACGATGTGATCGTCGGGGCCACAGAGGCTGGTCGCGAACTTGGCGAACACCGTGGGTTCGTCGGGGACTTTGGATCCTCTCTCAGCGGCATGCTCAGCGTAGTTTGCCCCAATGCAGAAGATCTTAGGACGTTCGTCCGAAGAAAATGGCGAACAGATGCGGAGATCTCGCTTCTGCAAAATCGCTCCCCGGGGAGGTCTCTCGAGCGACCGCGCTACCCTTTCCAATGCCTCACTGCCTGCTTCCACGAAATGCCGCATGGTTTGCGGCAACGACGGCTCGACAAGCGGAATGTCGAGCACCTGGCGGGAATCGATCTCCACACCAATCGATCTGCGGCCTCGGTACACGAAAGAAAGTAGTCTCATAGTCTGTTCCTAGGATTGGTGTTGGCAAAGCCTGCGAAGCGTATGCCTAAAGAAGACTGCGGGTCAAGAAGTCGTCAGGATCCTATGGCCCCCTGCCCCTGGGTGGTCCTCAGAAAGAACTTTTTCCATTTCCGCCAGATCGCTGATAAAGTGTGCCGCTTGAGCAAGCTAGGGGTTTGGCCCACCGCTCCAAACCTTGAGACTCGGAAGGCCACAGTGTCGGTTACGTTGAGGCGCAAGGCGGCAACCTCTCCCAGCGTCGGCGCAGTGGCGAGCTCCCGCGCTGGTGAGCCGTTCGTTCGAACCAGTCGTCAATATAGGAGTCTTTATGCCCAAGACCATACGCGTTGGCATTGTTGGAGCAGGCGCCAATACACGGTCGCGCCACATTCCGGGTTTGCGCGCGCAGAGTGATGTCGAGATTGTAGCCGTGTGCAATCGGACGGCTCAATCGTCGGAGCGGGCAGCTCGCGAGCTGCAAATCCCGCGGGCGTGTGCAACATGGACCGAGCTGATTGCGTCACCAGACATCGATGCGGTGGTAATCGGCACCTGGCCGTATCTGCACTGCTCGGTAACCCTGGCGGCTTTGAATGCTGGCAAGCATGTGATGACGGAAGCGCGCATGGCAATGAACGCGGCTGAAGCACGTATGATGCTCGACGCTTCCCGGCGACATCCCCATCTGGTGACGCAGGTCGTTCCTTCGCCCTTCACCCTGAAGATCGACCGCACCGTGCAAAAACTCTTGGCCGACGGATTCGTGGGAGACCTTCTGACGCTCGACCTGCGAGCCAACGCAGCGAATTTTGTCGATCGTGAGAGCCCTTTGCACTGGCGGCATGACCGCGACTTGAGCGGGTTGAACATCTTGAGCATGGGGATCTGGTACGAGGCGATTATGCGATGGGTAGGTGAAGCGAGGACGGTCCAGGCGATGACCCGTGTCTCGGTCAAGCAACGAAAGAACGCGGGGGGAACGATTCAACCTATCTCAGTTCCGGACCACGTGGATATCCTGGCCGAGATGGTTTGTGGCGCTCAAGCGCGATTTCAGTTCAGTGCCGTCACAGGGCTGGCGCCTGGTCCGGAAGTCTGGCTCTTCGGCAGTGAAGGAACACTACGGTTCGATGCGACGAGCGAAAAGCTCTCAGGAGCTCGTCGCGGTGAGCCTGCTTTGCGGGAAATCGCCATTCCTGCAGAGCTTTCCATCGGATGGCGGGTGGAAGAGGAGTTCGTCAACGCCATTCGCGGCGTCGAGAAGATCAAGTTCACCACTTTCGAAGACGGGCTGAAGTACATGCAATTCACTGAAGCTGTAACCCGAAGCGACTCCTCAGGTGCGTCGGTTGTAGTCCATCAAGTTTAAAAGGCCGTCGCCGCGTCAAGAGGTTCCACCCAATGCCCCTTTGGGCAGACACACTCGCACCGGCGGCCGGCCGAGCCCAGGCCTAGCCTACGAAGAACTCTGATTCTCTCAAGTTCTATGGCCAGTGCGCCTCAGCTGCCTTTTGCACGAAACCTTGGCGGAGGAGTTCAATGTAGAACCCAACTTCGGGAACCGCTCAGTTGCAATTTGAAGAAAGCGGCTCTTTCCCTTCGTCGATCCAATCCGACGGCGCTCTCCCGTGCAATAAACTAATTTCCTGTTATTGCCCAGTTAGTTGTTGGACACTACGCTAGCTAGTAATACTAGGTTAAGTAATTATTGACATTCTTCCGAGGTGGATGCACACTGGATGCATGACACCTCAACAATTGAAAGCTCTCGATCGCCGATTGACCTCCTTCTTGGAAGACTTGCTGGCCC
>VFZK01000142.1 GCA_016871215.1 Acidimicrobiia bacterium
CCCTTTCAGTGGGACCGCGTAGAAGTGTGCGGACGCTCGCCCCGAATCTGTCTCTAAGTCTCCGAAAAGCTTCATCCAATGCCCGTTTTCACGACTCAGCGCCGACCAAAAGTATCTGCCCAGTCTTGGTGCATACAATTTTATGCACCAAGCACCAAACCAAAAGGCTGATTCAGTGCATAATTTGGGTAAGTCCTTGAGTCGAGGTCAAGCCCTTGCTAACGCGCGGGCTACTGATTTGGTCCACGCGGCTATTCAGTAGCCCGACCGTAAGGGAGGGCTCACGACTTTGACGGGACCCTGCAGCCAATACCTATCCTGTTGCATAAGATGATTTCTGCTCTATAATTCAATGAGCGAATCGACCTGCCAAATCGAGGATGGTTTCCATAGGAGGAGCGTCATGAAACCCGTTGCGACTGCGAGTCACGCGCTTGTGCTGGTGTTTGCGCTGGTTGGAGGGCTCCGGGGCAGCGATTTCTCCGAGCACTTCGTCGCTGCCAGAGCGGGGGCGTTGAACTACCTGGAAGGGAACCCAATGGTGTTCAAAAGTGCTGCGACCCAAGGGGAGTTACTGGCGGAAAACAGACAAGTTCAGCCTGGAGACCGGGTCAAGACGGGCGACCGCGGCCGCGTGGAATTGCTCTTGAACCCGGGCGGCTATCTGCGCCTCGGCTATGACTCCGAGTTGCGCGTCCTCGAAACCAAGTATGAGGACATGCAGTTCGAGCTTCTGGCGGGCTCGGCAATCGTGGAGTCTGCCGCGCTGAATCGCAAAGTTCACGCCCTTCGGGCGCGGACGCCTGCCGGCGAGGTGGTGTTCGAAAAGGCTGGCCTTTACCGTCTGGAAGTGACGCCCACGGCGGTCTATCTGGCGGTGAGACAGGGTGGAGCCAAGTGGATCAAGGAAGGAGTCGAGATCGCTGCGCTGAAATCGGGCAAGCGTTTTCTGCTGGAAGTGCCTGCGCCGGGCAGCGAGGTGCAGTTCGTCAAGTTGGACAAGAAAAGCGGTGACGAGCTCGACCGCTGGAGCCGGCGCCGGGCGGAGTACCTGGTGGCAGCGAACAGCCGTCTTACGCCTTGGATGATGAGTTCTTTGTCTGATCGATACCGGTACAACCAACGAGGCGGCTGGATGTTCAGCAGCTTGTTTGGCTGCTATACCTTCGTCCCGTTTGACGCGACTTTCGGTTCTCCTTACGGTTACCGATACGGGTTGTTCTTGCCGGTTCGCGTGTATCGTCCTCAAGTCGACTATGGCTGGACGAACGCTGGTGGCGGGGGCTATCCTCGCAACACGTGGCCGACGACCAGTGACGATCAAAGGTCGGCAGCCGTCTCAGCGCCTACGGCTCCGGCTGCTCGCGTGGAGACTGGCGCCGCTGAACAGCAGAACCGCTCGAGCACTTTCGGTCGAATTCAAAACCAATAAAGCTTCCCCCCATTCCGTTTCGAGTACCGTGGCGGAGAGTCGATGGGCCGCACTGGCGTTCGGCACTACGAGCAGATGAGCGTCACGCGCATGTCCCCGTAGGAAATGTACTAACTCCAGAGTGAAGCACGTGAGTGCTTCATTGGCGGAGAATCCGTTCTTGCCAGCCACCACGAGAAGCTCCCTCCTCAACGTCGGCGTATTCCCCCGGCAGGCTGGGCTCCAGTGAACCTCGCTGTCTGTGCGGTCGATACCTCCGTGACCAGTTGAATGTAACGGTTGGGGAAGAGCCTCGAATCGAGGCGTCAGTGTTTCTGAGCTTCTTGAGCGACGGCGAGTCGCTCGACCCTCCCTCTGCAATTGGAGCACGCCTCAGGCCTAGGCCGAGTCTTGCGTGGCGCTCGGGCGAGCGAAACGCCGCAGGTGCGAACCGGCAGCCCGCGCGCCAGCAAGGGTTCGACGGATTCGCAAGACGTTGACGCGGCTCTGCGAGCGTGCCGCTTTGGCATTGACGCCATTCAAACGCAGTCATTATACTGGCGCGGTTCTTGAGGTCATACTACCGTGATGGGTGATATCGATGCAGCATGCTGAAGTGATCGGAGTCGGTTTGGCCGTGCTGGACCACTTGATGGTGGTTTCTGAATTTCCGGGTCGAGAGGGGGTGTTCCCAAGCACACAGTACGAGATTCAGGGTGGTGGGATGGTCGCGACCGCTCTGGTTGCAGCGCAGAAGCTGGGTGCATCGACCGAATTCTGGGGCCGGGTCGGCGACGATGAGCCTGGGCATGCAGTGCTGCGGGAGCTGAAGGCTTTCAATGTGAACACTTCGCAGGTCCACGTCGTTCCAGAAGGGAAGACGGGCATCTGCTTTGTGATGGTGAGAGCGAACGGCGGCGAGCGAGCGTTCGTCGTCAATGCGCAGAAGGATCTCTATGTTGACCTGAAGAATCTGCACTTGGATCGAATCCGCAAAGCGAAGGTTGTTCTGATCGATGCCACATGGATTGAAGCCACCCAACAGGCGGCGCACTGTGCGCGCTCGCACGGCGTTCCGGTGGTAGTGGATGTCCATGATCCCAGCCAACCGAGTTTGGACCTTTTGAGTCTGGCCGACTTCGCGATTATTCCCAGGCAGCTCGCCGATGTGCTCGCAACCAAAGGAGACTACTCCCGGGCGCTGCACGACCTGAAGTCGCGAGGCGCCAAGGTACCGATCATCACTTTGGGAGCGGAAGGTTGCACGTATCTTTACCAGGACAAAGTTTTCAGACTACCCGCGTTTCAAGTCCAGGCCATCGACACAACGGGCGCCGGCGATTGCTACCATGGGGCTTTCTGTTTTGCACTGTCTCGTGGTTTTGCGGTGCCGGAAGCCGTGGGCTTGGCATCGGCCGTCGCCGCAATCTCCTGCACGAAGCTTGGTGGCCGCAGAGGCATTCCCACCTACGAGCAAACCCTCGGCTTTATGCGCGAACAAGCTGCCCGCGCGTAGCGTAACCGGCCTTGATTGCATAAGCCTGCCTGCCGCCCTCGAGCCCCTGAAGAGTTGAGGGGAGCGCCAAAAAACGGCGCTCTGAATACCTATAAGCTGTGAAACAATTGCCCGGTGAGGCCACCGGGCCTGGAGGTTGGAGACTTGAATGCGGGAACCGGTCTCCGGACGGCGACCAGATCCCTTGTCCAGCAAGGTCGCGGCCCAGAGGTCTGCTGCCACATTCGCAATTCACGGTTTCGTTGCAGACCGTCCGTCTAAAGCCGGGACACCGAACAGAGTTGAGTCCGCTCCCACATTCGCAATTTGCCGCTTCGTTGCTTTGATGCTAATCAGTGGCGACGAAGGCGAAACCACTCTGGGAGCGCAGGCGTCCCCGCCTGCGCTCTCAGGGACTTCTTACCCAGACAAGGTGTTCCACGAACGAAACGGCTTGTTGAACAACCTCGCGAGACACCTCATGCCAGGTAACCTCCTCGGCGGGTTGAAAGACCGAAAAAATGTCCAAGGTTCGGGGCGTTTGAACTGCCGTCGATCGCGAACGGCACCGGCTGGTGCAGGTGACTGTGCCGTGTTGCGGGTGCCGCTGCGAACAGCGGCCTGGCGTCCAATGGTGTTTTGGTCGTTCTTCGAGAACTTCAGGAACATTTCAGACGACCAACCCAGCCTGGGCTGGTTTCGTTCTCCAGATGCCTGCTCGCCCAAAAATCATTGACGCGCCTTTCTTCAGAAGATAATTTCGTCCTCGTGTGTGGGTCCAGCAAGCACTTGCCGGACTGCCAAGGTTTCATCCCAATCTGCCGGGTTTACGCTGTCGCTTCGAGAGGTCGCTCATGCGGAACGCAATCGTTGGTCGTGGAGTGCTGACGTTGTCCTTTTTGGCGGGCCTGCAGCTCAGCCTGGCCACTGCGAGCGATTGGCCGGAGTGGCGGGGGCCGTCGCGCGACGGAACGTCGAATGAAACGCGGTTGCCCGTTAAATGGACGCCGGCTGGCGAGAATCTGGTCTGGAAGCAACCCTATGGTGGAAGGTCAGCGCCCATCATCATGGGGGGGCGGGTCTTTTTGTTCAATTCCGCCGGCGAGGGTGAAACGATGCAGGAGCGCGTGATGGCGCTGGATGCGAACTCAGGCAAGCTGCTGTGGGAGCATCGGCTGAATGTGTACGAGTCGGATGTGCCGCCACGCCGAATCGCCTGGTCCTCGCCCGCTGGAGACCCAGCGACAGGAAACATCTATGTCTTTGGCGCTTGCAACGAGTTGACCGCGCTTTCTAACAGCGGCAAGGTGTTGTGGAGCCGGTCGCTCACCGAAGAGTTCGGAGCCTGGACAACGCATGGCGGCCGCACCGTGTCGCCGATTATTGAGGGCGAATTGGTCATCGTGAGCACCGTGACCGACGGCTGGGGTGACTTGGCGCAGCGCCGGCACCGATACTACGCATTCGACAAAAAAACGGGCGAGTGCGTTTGGATCAGCACGCCTGGGGGACGCCCCTTCGATACGACCTACTCGACGCCGATCACGACGACTATCGACGGCCTGCGCATCATGATTGCGGGCGCAGGCGATGGGACGGTGAATGCCTTGCGGGTTTCGACGGGAGAAACCGTCTGGAGTTATGGCGTCAGCAAACGGGGAGTCAATCCCGGTGTCGTACTCAAAGGAACCACCGCGATCGTTTCCCACCAGGAGGAAAACCTCGACACCAACGAAATGGGGTTGCTGGCGGCCGTCGATGCGACAGCCAAAGGTCCCATTGGAAAAGACCAGATTCGTTGGGCGATGCGCAATTTCCAACTTGGCCCCGCCTCACCGGTAATCGACGGCGACCGGATCTACCATGTCGATGCAGGAGCCAACGTGCTGGCTTTCGATATTGGAACCGGAAAGGAGCTGTGGAAACAGAACCTGGGCACCATCCAGAAGGCCTCGCTCGTGCTGGGAGACGGCAAGCTTTACGTCGGTACGGAGAATGGCCGATTCTTCATTCTGAAACCGGGCCCCACGGGGTGCCAGGTGCTCAGCAACGTCTGGTTGGAGCCCGTGGATCATGTGGAACTGAAGACGGAGGCCGGAGATGACCTGATTGCCTCTAACGAGCAGGTCATCGCGTCGGTGGGCATTTCGCGGGGGCGCGTCTACCTGGTCTCGACCAAAACGATTTATTGCATCGGCAAACGCGCTGCCGGGGCGGCATTGCCAGCGCCGAAGGTCCTTGTCGACAAAGCGCCACCGACGGCTGCCATAGCCTACGTCCAGGTGGCACCGGCAGACGTGGCCCTTAGTCCTGGCCAGACCGCCAAATTCACAGCCCGGCTCTTCGATGACCGCGGACGATTTCTGCGCGACGAACCGAACGCGATGTGGTCCCTCGAAGGACTGAAAGGTGACATGAGCCAGCAGCAGTTCACAGCTGGGTCCGGAGCGCAGGCTGGCATCGTGAAGGCAAAAGTCGGTACGGCGTTCGGCACGGCGAGGGTGCGAGTCATTCCACCGATCCCGTTCGACGAGGATTTCGGCGCTGCTCCGCCAGCGGTGCCTGGCACATGGATCAACGCAACTGGAAAGTATTCCGTGCGCCCAATTGACGGCAATCCTGCGTTGGTGAAGAACAAGATGCCAGCTGCCTTCAAGCGAACCCGCTCATTCTTCGGCCCCTCTGCGGCGTCGAACTACACGGTCCAGGGCGATGTTCGGGCTGTCGAAAAGCGCCGCCAGATGGGTGACGCCGGCGTGGTGGCGCAGCGATATGAACTGGTGTTGCTCGGGAATACGCAGCGGGTCGAGCTGCGCTCCTGGCAGATCGAGGAGAAACGGACGGTGCGGAAGGCTTTCACTTGGAAGCCGGATATCTGGTATCGTTTGAAGCTGCGCGTCGAGAACTTGCCAGACAACAAGGTGAGTGTTCGAGGCAAGGTTTGGCCGGCCTCTGACCCTGAGCCGGACGCGTGGACGCTAGAACGCATCGATCCCCTAGGCAACCGCCTGGGTAGTCCGGGAATCTTTGCTGATGCCCCGAATGAAGTGTTCTTCGATAATTTGAAGGTTGTGAAGAACTGATGGCGGGTTGGGGAGAGCAGGGTCCCGTCAAAGTCTCGTAAGTCGTTGATTCGAGGTCGAGCCCTTGCTAACGCGCGGCGTACTGATTTGGCGCACGGGGTTGTTCAGTAGCCCGACCGTAAGGGAGGGCTCACGACTTTGACGGGACCCTGTTGGGAAGAGGTGTCCGTCTGGCATCGTCCCGGAGAAGTGGATTTCGCGGGCCGTGCAGAGGATCGGCTCCATTTGATTCCCGTGGTGACTGGGAACAGGCGGAGTACCACGAAACGGAGTTGAATGTTTGCTGATGTTGCATTGGCGGCTCGAATCGACCGCGCCGAGTCAAGACTTACTTCGGAAGCGGCGGAAGCGGTTCGAGACGCGGGCCGCCAGGACAAGGTCCGAGTCGTCCCGATTTCCGGAGGAACGGCTGTTTACGCGGGCCCGTCATTTCTCCTGAATAAGGCGATCGGTTTGGGACTCGATGGCCCAGTCGATCTGGTCGTGCTAAAGGAGATCGAGAGCTTCTGGCAAGAGCAGGTCGAACTCGTGCGCATCGAGCTGTCGAACCTGGCTCACCCGGCTTCCGCACTGGCACTGACGGAGCGTGGGTACCGCTTGCATGGCTTCGAAAACGTCTTAGGCCGCAGCTTGGAGACGCCGGATGGGACCGAGTTGCGGCCGGGGCTCACCGTGGGAGTCGTGAACGACGCGCGGGAGGCTGCCCGCTGGATCGATATCGCCGTCTCGTCGTTTCTGGAGCTGGATGGCACGGGCAGCGCCCCAGACGATGCCTTCGCGCGGCAGGATCTTGAACGGGTGCTGTCCGATTTCGCAGCCCTTCCCGGGTTCATCCGCTACCTGGGTTGGATCGATGGCATTCCAGTTGGCGAGGCAGCCTTGCGGATAGACCAGGGCTTGGCCCAGCTTTGCGGCGCCGGAACCTTGCCTGCCTATCGAGGCCGGGGGATGCAAAAAGCGTTGCTGGCTCGGCGCTTGGTAGATGCCAAGGCAGTCGGCTGCGATCTGGCAGTGGTGACCACGGCTCCAGGGTCGCGCTCTCAAGAAAACGTGATGCGGCGTGGCTTTAAGCTGCTTTACACCAGGGCTGTCCTGATCAAGAGCTGGGACTAAATCAGGTGACTCAGTCACAGAACCTTTACGGGCGCGAGTGTTGAAATGGCATCGCCGGGTCTTTTGGCTAGCCTGGCCGTCACAGGGGCTCGGAGTTTGACAAGATCTTTGGAGACCGATCGGCTTCTTAAAGAGGAGAACATGGCAAGAGTAAGGCAAGTTCGTTGGACGTTGACTCGCAAGATCGCAACGCTGATAGCAGCGCTGGGTTTGGCCTGTTTTGGCTGGGCATTGGCCCGCGTAGACTCGGTTTCTGCTTCCGATCCCGGTGGTGACTGGCCCATGTGGGGCGGGCGGGCTGATCGGAACATGGTCTCCAGCATGAAAGGATTGCCCATCAGCTGGGACATCGCCAAAAAGCAGAACGTCAAGTGGATGGCCGCGCTTGGCTCACAAACTTACGGGAATCCGGTCGTGGCTGACGGCAAGGTTTTCGTCGGGACAAACAACGAAGGGCTCCGCGATCCCAACCAAGGAGGCGACCGGGGAGTGCTGTTGGCGTTTCGAGAGTCCGACGGCGAGTTTCTTTGGCAGTCTACGCACGAGAAGCTTCCGGCGGGCCGGGTGAACGACTGGCCGTACCAGGGCGTTTGTTCGTCGCCGCTGGTGGAAGGGAAGAAGCTCTACTACGTGAGCAATCGTTGCGAATTGCTTTGTGTCGACACCGAAGGATTTCGAGATGGCGCCAACAACGGGCCGTTCAAAGACGAGAAGCTCACAGGCCAGTTCGACGTCGACATTCTCTGGAAATTCGACATGATTGAAGAGGTCGGTGCGCATCCGCATAACATGGCGAACTCGGCGCCGGTGTCTTTCGGCGACTTGATTTACGTCAGCACCTCCAATGGGCAGGATGAAAGTCACGTCAATATTCCATCGCCCAAAGCTCCCTCCATCGTGGCGATCAGCAAGACGACGGGCAAGCTGGTGTGGGAAGACAACTCCGTCGAAGACCGCATCCTGCACGGGCAGTGGGCTTCCCCAACGGTCGGCAAGATCGGCGGCGTCGACCAAGTCATCATGGGTCAAGGAGACGGCTGGATTCGCGGCTATGAGGCTCTGACGGGCAAGAAGCTGTGGGAGTTCGACACGAACCCGAAAGACTCGGTCTGGCCCAAGACGCGCAACGAGCTGATCAGCACCGCCGTCGTCTACGACGAGAAGGTTTACATCGCCAATGGGCAAGACCCCGAACATGGCGAGGGTATCGGACACCTTTATTGCATCGATGCTACGAAGCGGGGTGACGTCACGACGACGGGCCGCGTCTGGCACTACGACAAGATCAGGCGTTCGATCTCGACACCGGCGATCCATGATGGGCTGGTGTACTATCCCGATTTCAGCGGTTTCCTGCACTGTGTCGATGCCAAGACCGGCCAGGCGGTCTGGGTTCATGACATGCTGGCAGCCATGTGGGGATCGCCGTTGCTGGCGGATGGCAAGATCTATCTGGGCGACGAAGACGGGGACATTGTGGTGTTTCAAGCCGGCAGAGAAAAGAAGATCCTGGCCGAAATGAACATGGGTAACTCGATCTACTCGACCGCTGTTCCGGCCCATGGCGTCCTGTTCATCAACAACCGGAACCAGC
Organism: Acidimicrobiia bacterium; assembly: GCA_016871215.1. Classification (GTDB taxonomy): domain Bacteria; phylum Acidobacteriota; class Terriglobia; order Versatilivoradales; family Versatilivoraceae; genus VFZK01. The sequence goes on from VFZK01000142.1 coordinate 8,697, forward strand.
TCTTTGCGCTGGCGGAGACGAAGCCCTAAGACGGTCGGATGCGGTTCGCGATCGATGGCCTGCTGATTGAAGACTGTTACGTCTACCGGTTGGCGTGACGATGGCACCGGCGAAGGACCGTGTCATCACCGCGCTCATGGAGACACATGATCAGCTCGCGCTTGCCAGTCTGACCTCCCGGCTTGGACGCAACATTCCCGGCTCGAATGATTCTTGCCTTTGACTTCAATCCCCTGACACGCCTGGTTTTCGGCACCGACAGCATGGCTCAGCTTGGCAAGATCGCTTCTGAGCTTGGGTTTCGCCGAGCACTGCTGGTGGCTGACCCCGGCTTGGTCGCTGCCGGCCACGTGGAAAGAGCCGCGGCGGTGTTAGGCAGGCAAGCGATCGCCGCCATTCCGTTCCACGATTTCACGACGAATCCGGACGCAGCCATGGTGGAGCGCGGGAGGCTGTTTGCTGCAGACCAAGAGATCGATTCGATCGTGGCCCTGGGCGGCGGCAGTTCGATGGATTGTGCCAAGGGGATCAACCTCGTGCTCACGAACGGCGGACGCATCCATGACTATTGGGGCTACAACAGAGCCAGCCGTCCACTGCTGCCGGCGATCGGAGTTCCCACCACGGCCGGAACGGGCAGCGAAACCCAGAGCTATGCCTTGATTGCTGACGCTGTGACCCATGTGAAAATGGCGTGTGGCGATGCGAAGGCCGCCTTTCGGGTGGCGATTCTGGATCCCGAGCTCACCCTCTCGCAGCCCAGGAGCGTGACCGCATCGGCGGGGTTCGATGCGCTGTCTCACGCCGTGGAAAGCTATGTGTCGACGAAACGCAATGCCCTGTCACAGTGTTTCGCCCGGGAAGCCTGGCGGCTGCTGGCTGGCCATTTCGAGCGCGTCCTGGCTGAGCCAAACAATCGCGAAGCCCGCGCCGCCATGCAGTTGGGTGCCTGCTATGGGGGGCTGGCTATCGAAAACTCGATGCTGGGAGCTGCCCACGCCTGCGCCAACCCGCTGACGGCCCGCTACGGAATAGAACATGCCAGAGCCATTGCTCTCCTCTTGCCGGCCGTTGTTCGCTGGAACGGCCCGAGCGCCAATGAACTGTATCGCGAACTGCTGCAGACTTCTGGCTTGGCTGCCTGTCCTCCGGACGTTGCGGAGGCTTTGGCCAGGAGGCTCGAACGCTTCGCTGCAGCCGGAGGGCTGGAAAGCCGCCTCGCAGCGGCGGGAGTTCGTCGCGAGGACCTGCCTTCCATGGCCGAAGAAGCCAGCAAACAATGGACGGGACGTTTCAATCCCAGACCGTTCGGCGTGCAGGAAGCGTTGGAGGTGTACCAATGGGCGTACTGAAATGCGTTCAGGGCTCGTCGGCTCATGCAAAGGTTCGCTGGAGTTGCTGCGTTCTGAAGCTAGCAGGCGCAAACCGCTCAAGCTGCTCGGTACAGCCTTCGAGACCGTGGTGGCTGGCTTGCGCAAGCTGCCGTGCCAGGTTGTCGATCGCGGTTCTTGGCGCGGCTCTGGCCTGGAGCACCTTCCAGGAAGCAGCGGTGTTTTCCCAGCAGCCGCGGCTTCCTGAGGCGTGGCCTCAGTTCCGCGGCAATGCTGCGCTGACGGGTGTTACGCAGACGGCGGTGCCGCTGTCGCTGAAGGTCGCCTGGACGTATGAGGCAGCTGAGCCGATCGAGTCGTCGGCGGCCATCTCTGACGGTGTCGTCTACCTAGGCGCGCAGACCGCAGAATTGCTGGCTCTCGACCTGAGAACGGGAAAGCTTCTTTGGAAGTACAAGACGACCGAGGGCATCGGAGAGTCTTCTCCCTGCGTTGCCGACGGCGTAGTCTACGTTGGCGATCTGGCAGGAGTAGTACATGCGGTTGGCAAGGATGGAAAGGGCTTGTGGACTTTCAAGACGGGTGGTGAGATCAAGGCATCCCCGGTGGTTTTCCAAGATCGCGTGCTCATCGGCTCCTACGACGAAACCTTGTATTGCCTGGCCGCGAAGTCGGGCAAAGTCTTGTGGCAGTTTAGAATCAACGGGCCCGTGCATTGCACCGTGAGCATTGCTGGCGGTGTGGCCTACGTCTCTGGCTGCGACGAAATCTTTCGCGCGATTCGCATTTCGGACGGCAAGGAAGTTTACAACGTCTCGTCGGGCGCCTATACCGGCGCGTCGCCTGCTCTCCAAGGGCTAACCGCGTTCTTCGGAACCTTTAGCAACGAAGTGCTCAGCGTCGACTTGCAGTCGCGCCAGGTGGTCTGGCGCTACGAGAATAAGCAGCGGCAGTTTCCGTTCTACTCCTCTGCGGCGCTCGCCGATGGCAAAGTGGTTCTGGGCGGTCGCGACAAGTTGGTGCACTGCCTGGACGCAAAGTCTGGTAAGGCGCTATGGACTTTTGCGACGCGCGGCCGCGTCGATTCATCCCCGGCAGTGGCCGCTGGCCGCATCTACATTGGCTCCAATGATGGAAGGTTTTACGTGCTGCAGCTGGCCACGGGCGCGAAGGTCTGGGAATTCGAAGCCGGAGCGGCGCTTTCGGCCTCACCAGCCCTCGCAGAAGGAAAAGTGGTCATCGGCGCTCAAGATGGCCGGCTATATTGCTTCGGGTAGCGCTGCAATCGAAGTGCTGCGCTGGGGTGTGCGACAAATTTGTGGGTGGATTGCATTTTTGGGCGAAGGGGTGGTATAATCTGCATGCTTGTAAAGCATTCAGAGAGGAGCCACCCGATGACACTCTGCTTGTCTTCATCCCACACTTCCACCCGGCGAAAGAAGCCCTCGCGGCCAGCTTGCGCCAGGCTGAAGAAAAAGATCACTTCATCACTTTGCACCGGGCCGCGCTCCGGCCTGGGGCGCTT
>VFZK01000143.1 GCA_016871215.1 Acidimicrobiia bacterium
GAGAGAAGCTGGGGACCTGGGGAAGCTGGAAGCAACTCCCGACGGAGAAGGGGCAAGCTGTCCATGAAAGATTCCTTGGCCAGCCGCCGAGGTTGAAGTTTGTTCTTGACATGCCCTTTCATAGAACAGGCGTTGTTGGTTATCGCGTCCTTCATGACGAGCGAATCCTGGAGCAGCGCCCTGTCGACGTTCTCGAGTCCGCAAAACGCTCCTCAGAATCCGTAGTAGTCGGCGGATCCCCAACGGCGAGCCCCGCCGAAGCAGCTCAAGCGCCGCAGCAGAGCCAGCTCCGATCGGAATCGACTTCGACCGGTCTCGACCGCGCAGGGCGGCGGCTGGAGGCGCCACGAGACTCGTGGAGCCGGCGTGAGGCTCAGGCCGCCGGTGACAAGGCAAAGCTCAAAGATCTCGAGAAGAAAGAGGCTGTTTTCGCGCAAACGCCCGCTGTGGTCGCTCCAGAGCCGAACGCCGCCACTAGTCAAGCGCGCGGTGACACGACAGGGCTACAAATCGCCTCGCCCAAAACGTCGAAAGAGTCGCTGGTTGCATCGGATACCACCAGCCGAGATGCCACATCGCTCAACGGGAAACTGGAGGAAGGTGCCGCCAAGCCGGCGAGCCAGGCGATGCCTGCAGCTCCACCGCCTCCGCCACCACCATCCCCAGCTCAGGAAGCAACGTCAAAGGTGAAGGTAGAGCAGGCAAAGCTGGAGCAGGACAGTGTTGCTGATGAGAAAGAGGCACGCTCGAACGAACGCTTGCGCGCGAAGAAACAAGTCATCATGGAGCCTGCTCGAGCGAAGACGCGCGCTGCCTCCGCCAACGTGCCACGGGTCAACCGCATTGAGGTGGGTGGCAAGCGATTCGACCTGATCGATAGTGTTTGGAGGGATGCCTCAGTTCTTTCCAGCGACACATCGTCTCCGATCGTGATGACAGCGCCTTCGGCGGACCTTGAAAGCCATAGCAGACAATTGGCTCCATACCGCGCCGTGCTCTCTCGCCCAGAAGATGTCCTCATCAAGCTCGACGGGCATGTCTATCGAATTCGAAAAACGAGGTAAGGCCGCCGGGAGGAAACGGCGGCTGCTTGGAAACAGCAATAGTGCCATTGCCAGCAGCGCGGTGCCCACACGGAGCCTTTTCCCAGCCTGTCTGGATTGCGCACGACAGCTTGTTAGGGGAATCTAATAGACTGGTCTTCGTCTGGAGCGCCCCAGCGCGCAGGCGATTGCCGCCGGCACCACGACGCGGAATCAGCTTCAGCGGACGAGCCTCACAGCTTCCTCACGATATCTCCCACCCGAATGGTGCCTGACCGAACGACACATGCATTGATGCCGCGCAGGTGAAGCCGCTTTCCTTCGTCTGAGTTCACAAACTCGAGAGCATCCGGGCCGAATCGTTCCATGAATTTGGCGCAGCCTGTGTGAGGCTGTTCGGTGACTTCAATCACCGCCGAGCCAAGCGCTAGCTGTGTTCCGGGTGGCAGGTTCTCTGCGCTCAGGTCCAGGTCGATGAAAAGTTGATCGCCTGCAAGGTGCCAACGGTCGGAACTCTGAGCCACCAGCGCAATCACACGGGAGTTCATCACATTCAACTGCATATCCGGGTGCGCCGAGCCGTCATTCGTCCTTGAGGAGCCACGAGTCCTCCAGTTGTCGCCCACGAGCCCCTCGGTCAAGTCGAGTTGCCCTTCGTGCAAGCTTTCGCGAGCCCCGATCTTCGGCCGGCGCACAATCAGCTCCAGTACGCCGCTATTTTTCGGCGACTGCCGAATTCTCTCCAACCCGGCCAGCAGGTCCTTCATTCCCAAATGGTTCTGCATAACCAGCCCCCTCTGACATCGTCTGCTCTGTCGACCCCTCCGTTGAGTCAACTTCAACCTGAATCAGATCTCGATCTCAGAAGCGACTGTCCCTGAAGTGGGCGGGACTTCTGCGCGATCGCACCGGGCAGACGGGTAACCATGAAGGTCCCTGCGCTCGTCGTCCCTAAGAGCACGGGCAAGTGCCGCGAAATAGGCTTCGGTCAGGCTGCGAGAGGCCGCGCCAAAACGGGCAACTTGGCCGAAAGCCCTTCGCCCGTCACGCCTTCAATGCTATAAGTGGCCTGCGTTTCAGTGTCTTTTGCGACTCCTGGTTTGCTGATCGTGAGAACCGTTTCCGGCCGTCCGGCGTTCATCCTACTGCTGTTGTTCTGCATTGGCCTGATCGGCGAAGTGGATTACCAGATGATTCCCCCCCTGCTGCCCCTGATCGCCACCGAGTTCAGCGCAACAACCAGTGCCGCCGCGCGATCGGTGCCCGCCTACTCCATTGCGTCGGCAGCCTTCTCGCTCCTCTTCGGCTATCTCTCTGACCATTTCGGACGAAAGCGCTTCATCCAAATGGGATTGGTTTGCCTCTCCGCTACTTGCGCCTGTTCGTTTGCAAGCCCCTCTTTGGGCGTATTCGTTCTTGCCAGGTTCTTGTCTGGAATGGCCACCGGAGCGATCGGCACCGCTGCGACCTCGTATGCTGCGGACTATTTCAGTTACGATCGGCGCGGACGCGCCATGGGAATTCTCTCCACCGCCTATTTCGCGGCGGCTATCCTTGGCATTCCGTCGGCTACTGCGATTGCGGCCCGCTGGGGCTGGCGTCCGCTGTTTCTCATCAGCGCGACAACGGCCCTGCTCTGCAGTCTGCTCGCCTGGAAGTACATTCAAGCTGAGGCTCATTCCCAGATCCTCGAGATCGGCTCTCGGCGACGCTTAAGCCTCAGCCGAAGTCGGGAGGTGTTGAGCCTCTGCCTGCGACGGCGTGATACGCTCTCCGTCCTGCTGGCATCGCCGCTCTCATCAGGCGCGATCGTGGCCTTCATTACCTTCCTTTCGACCCATCTCATCGTTCAGCAGCGTGTGACAGTGCAACAAGTAGGCCTTGTATTCCTGCTTTCCGGAGTGGCTTCGTTGGCAGGCGCGCCGCTCTCGGGGGTTGTAGCAGACCGTTGGGCGAAGAAGCCGCCACTGGTACTAAGCGGACTGGTTCTTTCGGTCTGCGTAGTCAGCGTGCCCTGGATGGCATGGGGCCCTGGGCTGTTTGCCGTGCTGGCGTTGACTGGACTGTCGATCGCATTCCGCATGGCGCCGCTGCTGGCGATCACGACCGAGTTGGTCAGTCCCGCTGAGCGTGGCACGTTCTTGGCGTTGCGCAACGCACTGTCGCAACTGGGCATCGCCGCGTCCACGCTGAGTGCCTCCTACATCTTCTCCGCTGGAAGCTATGCCTGGGTCGGCGCCTTCTCGGCAGTTCTGGCAACTATCTCAAGTCTGGTGATCCTTCTCTTTGTGAGAGAACCAAGCCAACTCGCGAAGTAACACAGCCGGCGGAACCGAGATCTCTTTATTAGCAAGCATTAGGACAATCTACAATCAAGAAACCGGTGAAGATAGGATTTCGGCGGCGCCGGCAGTGTATCGTCTATGGACGAGGAAAGTACTCCTCGAACCTCTCGCACAAGTCCACGAAGGTTTTGAGCCCAAAACCAGTCGCGCCGGCGGCGAAGTACTTCCATGGTTTGTCGAACAGGAACGGTCCAGCAATATCGAGATGAGCCCAAGCTGTTTTCTCTGGGACGAACTCCTGGAGAAACAAGCCTGCGGTAATCGCTCCGCCATGGGGCCCACCCACGTTGTTGATATCCGCGTAGGGAGTCTTCAGCAATTCCTTGTATTCTTCCGGAAGCGGAAGCTGCCAGTAATTCTCACCATGATTGATGCCCGACCGGATGATTGCCTGAACCAGTCCCGCGTCGTTGCCCATGATGCCCGCATAACCTTGGCCCAGAGCGCGCACCACGGCTCCAGTGAGCGTGGCAATGTCGACGAGATGCGTCGCTCCCAGTTCGCCTGCCAGTGCGAATCCGTCGATCAGCACCAGCCTCCCTTCCGCGTCGGTGTTGTCCACCTGCACCGACTTGCCGTTCTTGGCTACAAAGATGTCGCCCGGTCGTTGGGCGTTCGCATCGGGAGTGTTTTCTGCCGAAGGAATGATCCCGATGACGTCAATCGATGGCTTCAACTGGGCAATCGCTTTCATCGCATAGAGCACGGCTGCCCCACCGGCCATATCTCCCTTCATCTCCAGCATTCGCTCGGAGGGTTTGATCGAGATGCCACCGGTGTCAAACGTAATGCCTTTCCCCACAAGCGCCAGCCGGGCCGGCGATTTTTTCGGCGCCTTGTACTCCAGGCTGATGAGCCGCGGCGCATGCACGCTCCCCTTGCCAACCGCCACTAGCCCCGTGTAACCGCCTTTTTCCAGCGCCTTCTCGTCTAACACGCTTACTCTCAAGCGGTGCTTCTTGCCGATCTGCTTCGCGAGGTCTGCTAACACCTCCGGATACACGGCGCAACCAGGCTCGTTAACGATCTCACGGCACTCGTTGACGGCGTTCGATACGATCGAGTAACGGTTGAACTTCTTCCGGCAGAGGTCGAGGGCTTCGTCCTTTGCGACAAGCGAGATCTCCGCCTGGTCGAGGTATCGATTCTTCTCCGCTTTGTAGCGCTCGAAGGCATACCCTCCCAAGATCACCCCTTCAACCACCTTCCCAAAGTATGCCGGCGCGTCTGGCCCATTCAGCAGAATCGTGACTCGCTTCAGATTCAGATCGCTCCCCCAGGAAACTGCACGCGAGGCGTAAAGCTTGATCCGCTCCCAAACGTTGTAAGAAGTGTTGAGCGCGGTGTGAAACACCAGAATGTGATTGATGGAACCTCCCCAGCGGCTGAAGTACTCCTTCTTGATCGTCTTCTCTTGGAAGTCCTTGGCGAGGCTTTTGAGCAGGTTTGCCAGCTCCGGATCATCGACTTCGGAGAATTTCAATTTCTCATCCAGAATGATGACCAGCAAATCGGTGGGAATGGGCTGGCGTGCACTGCTGACGTCCAATTTCATAGCTCGTCTCCGAAAGTCGTTCCTGCTGCGCCGTCTTGGCAGGCTGTCGTTGGCACTTGGGTTATCGCCGGGGGGTTACTTCGTGTTTCGGTACTCCTCCCGCAATCGCTGTACAAGCTCCGTGCGACGGTCGTAAAGCCGCTTCAGTTCGCGGGGAGTCCGGGTAGCAATAGCATAGGCCGCGACCAACGGCACCGCAATGGTGGAGTCGCAATAGCAGACAACCGTGCCTGGCAATTGGTCGGGATCTACCTTCCCCCAACTGACGGCTTCGCTGGGCGTTGCACCAGACAATCCGCCGGTGTCCGGACGGGCATCGGTAATCTGCAAAAAATAGTCGTGGCCTTTCTCGGCGATTCCCAGAACCTCCTGAAGCTGCGGTTCGGTTTGCAAGATGAAGTTTTTGGGCGATCCTCCTCCGCAAATGAACACCCCACTCTTGCCTCCGCTCCGCTTGGCCTCTAGCACGATAGCCGCGGTCTCGTTGACGTCGGCGCACACGTCCAGCCGCAGCTGGTTTCCTTCGAGTGCCTTGGCAGCGACGTTCATCCCGATGGAGCTGTCACCCGGGGAAGAAGTATAGATCGGAACACCACAGCGGTAGGCCGCAGCCAACATCGACCGGTTCTTCAGCCCGAGGACTTTTTCGCGCTCGTCGACGTACTTGCCGACCCGATGGTGAAATTCCGCCGTGCTCATCTCTTTCTGGAATTCCGGCGCACCGATTACCTCTCGAAAGAATGCATCTGTAGAAAGCAGAACGCGGTAGTCGAAAAAGATGTCATAGATCCGCACGACGCCTTGTTCGCGCAAGACCACATCGCTCGTCTGTGGGTTGCCAACGTGCATCTCCAGTCCAATGCCAAAGTGGGCATCGTGGTAGAGGTTCGCGCCTGTCGTCACAATCCAATCGACAAATCCGCTCTCGATGAGCGGGATAAACGTCGAAATGCCCAAGCCAGCCGGAGACAGGGCGCCCGAGAGTGTCATGCCCACGGTCACGCCTGTCTCAAGCATCTGCCGAGCATAGAGCTGGCAGGCCTCTCGCAGGCGGGCTGCGTTGTACGCACAAAAAACCTGGTCAATGAGTTCCGGAATCTTGAGGCTCGGGTGAATCGGCGCTGGGTCGATTCTCTTCCCCTTCAGGAACTGGCTCTTTTCGCTCATCGCGCTTCGTTCTCTTCCACCAACGCGGGCTTTCCTTGTGACACAACAAACCGGACTGGCCAGTAAGATTAAACGATCGCAGCACATCTTGCAAAAGGCGTTTGGGCGTTTGAGCTTCGGCCCTAGCAACTGTCCAGCGACTGGCGCATCTCCCCTGTCTTCCTCCACTTGCTGCGCTTTGCCCCAAACGTTCCATTTTGTGGAATTCTTTTCTTCTTTTCGATTTTGACCACCGGCTCCCTCATCAAGCTGGTTCCCTCGTAAACGCCGGGAATAGCAAATGGTTTCGCCATTCATGGCACCGAGGCTTCCCGGTGGCGAGGCTGAATTTTTTTTGGTTATCGGCTTGCCACTTAAAGGACATCTTGCGTAGAATGTGGGGCACTTTGCAGGATCGTCTCGCAGGTTCCCCCACTCGAACGCACCACAGCTCCATCGTGGATTTCACTGGCTGAGGGTTTTCATGTCCAAAGAGAGTCCGCTGAGCAAGCTGCTAGGCCAACTCGACAGAGAGTACAGCCTCTCGGAAGAGTTCAAGAACCGCGTGACCCGTTTGGTGGAACGGCTGGAAGGGTTGAATCTGCCCGCGGAACAAGTACAGATCTTGCTCGGAAAAGTTCGTGAAACCTATGACCGGCAGGTCCTGGTGGAGTCCTGTCGGGAGGAAAGCCGCCGATCGTTGGATCGCATCCACAGCGCCATCCAGTCGTATTCGAGCGCCCTGAACAACATCAACCAGCGGCTAGACCAAGCGGAGGCTGCCCTCGAAAGCTTGCTAAGCTCGAAAGCCGCCGTCCGTCCTGTGCCGCCGCGACCCTCTGAAGAGAAAGCCATCTTACCCTTTGACAAGGAGAAAGCCCGGGCTTTGGCAGCTTTCGTCAGCATCAGCAGCAAGAACAGCCGGATCAACTAGAACCCTAGCTCCCGGCAGGTTGGAATAGTGCTGATAGCCGCAGAGAAGATTGACTACGACATCTGGATGATGCCCTTGATATACCCCGGCTCTCGGCAGTCTTCACTCAAAGCCCTCTGAACGGACTCCAGCCCACGATAGGGATGGGTAATCATCGACCTGGCGTCTACTTTCCCAGAGCAGATCGCCTCAAGTGCAAGCTGGTATGTCACTGGACTGCCGTTCCCATCGAAGCCACCCGAGGCCCCAATAGGCGCTACGAGGACGGGTTCGAGAAACTGCACCAGGTTTAGGATGCCGATGTCTTTGCCGCGGTGGCCGTGCCCATAAAGCACAAAGGTTCCCTGCTTCCGCAGTATCCAGGGTACCTGCTCGAACAGAGCGCTGTTGCCACAGGCGTCAATCAGGCATTCCACCCGCTCGCCGTGAGTTAGCTCTCGAACGGCTTCGATCAGGGGCTGCTGGCGCAGGTTAACCGTTACAGCGCCGAATCGCTTGGCCAGCTCCAGTTTGCGTTCCTGCACATCGGCAACGATCACCCTCCCTTCAAAGCCACGAACCTGTCGAAAATACTGGGTGAAGAGCAATCCAGCTGGTCCTGAACCACAAATCAGAATGTTGCGAATTTTGCGGTCTCCGTCAAAGGTGTAGCGAGCTGCGGCTCGTTCCAACATCTGGGTCGAATGAAAGATGCAACCTAGCGGCTCGGCCAGCACTGCTTCGAGAAAGGGCAGGCCGTCTCGGATCTTCACCGCGTTGACAGCCGGCACTGCGACAAACTCGGCCATCGCTCCCTGAAGGCCGGTGATGCCGTGCTCGCGATAATGAGCGCACTGGTGCGAATCGCCTGTCTGGCAGTATTCACACAGTGGGGTTCGCCCGTCGCTGTGGCAGTTGTGCCCTTGATCGAGCACAACCCGGTCGCCCAGCTTGAATCCCTTCACCTGGCTGCCAAGCTCGGCCGCCTCGCCACAGAACTCATGCCCCAAAACCTGCGGCTGCTCTTCGAGCGGGATCACGCGGCCCGAAGCATCCATGTTGTAGTTTCCTTCGCCGCGAAAGATGTGGATGTCCGTGCCGCACAGGCCCACGGCGGCAACACGCACCAGCAGTTCCTGCGGGCCGGGCTTCGGCACTGGAATATCGCGAATGGCTATTGTGGAAGCCGCTTCCAAAACGGCTGCTTGCATCGGTCCCAGCTCCTCTCCCTACTTGTCCAGATCCGAAAGGTCCAGGCGACCTTCGGACTGCAGCCGCTGGAAAATCTGCACGGTCGCCTCGATACCGGCCTTCAAATCTGTCGTCGGAATGGTTCCGATCTCGTCGCGCAGCCCCTGCTCGGCCAGATTCGAAGCAATGCCGATCGTGTTCGCAGTGCAGCGAATCAACCCTCTGAATCGAGGATAGGCCTCCTCCACGACTTGGATGAACTCCTCGACGGTCATCACGGCGCCGCGGATGTTGTAGACGCGAGCACCCGCTTTGCGGCTTTCGGCACAGGCGATGAATGTCTTGGCTGTGTCATCCACAAACTGCATCGAGACGGATCCCCCAAACTTGATCTCGAAGCTTCTTCCCACGACAGCCGCTTTCAACGCTTTGGTCGGGCCTGAAGTGATTCCAAAATCCCGGCCTGGGCCATAGACGGCAAACGGGCGAAGCCCCACGCTCGACAGACGATGATCCCGATAGTAGATACGAGCGTTCCCTTCGTTGCACTGCTTGAAAACGCCATAGTGCGTCTCGGGCAGCAGGGAAGCGCTTTCGTCCAGGGGATTGTCACCATAGTCTTCCTCAGGCCCGAAGACGGCGGCCGAGCTGGCGTAAACCAGCCCGCGCAATTCGTTGCCTCGCGCTCGCGCCGCTTCAAATACATTGATCGTTCCCACGACGTTCACCATGGCTCCCAGCTTTGGATTCGCCCGGCAGGTCGGCACCTGCAAACCGGCCAGGTGAATGATGTAGTCGACATTCTGCCGCAGAACCTCGCTGGAGACCTGGTCTGAATCGCAGACATCGCCGCGCAGAAACTGCACTCGCGACAAGGCCTGGGCATCCAACAGCAGCCCCAACCGCCGCGGTTCAAGGTCCACATCGAATACGATAACGTCCTGCCCGCGATCTACCAGATTTTTGACAACCCAAGCCCCGATGCATCCTTGGGCCCCGGTCACGAAATACCGTGCCATCAGGCAATCTCCTTAATTGTAGTAGCTGATGATGAGTGAGTATGAGTCAGGCAGACTGGAAAGCATTCACGGTCGGGCTACCGAACAGCTGCACGGGCCCGCTCCCGAGCCCACGGGTCCGCAAAGTCTCCGCGGTACATTGAGTTGTAGAACCCGGAAAGGCGGAGGGTGCCCAGCTCCACTATTTCACTGTGAACGCCGACTTAAGAATCGTTTTGCCCCATTGCAAGGCCAGTACGCCTGCGTTCGACTTGGCCCCCCGAGTCAAGCCCAGGGTGAACACCTCAATGGACTCGCTTCCTTCCGAAAAATCCAAGGGAACGGAAGCCACATCGTCGATGGATGCATACTGGGTGCCCCATTGCCCGGTCTGTTTGTTAAACACCAGCTCGAAAGACCGGTCGGCCACGCGCTTCAGCCATAGACTGTAGCTACCGGCAGGAATGACCACTTTTCCGAAAGACACCCGGGCGTCAGAGGTATAGGTAGTGGATTTGTCGGCTCCCATCCGCCACACCTTGCCCGGCTCAGAGAGAGCAAGAACGTCACGCCCTTTCGCCGACGGACGCCCATACTCGATCATGACGTACTTTCCTCCCAGGTCCACCTGGCTGGTCGCCCGTGGATTTCGCTGCGCAAGCGAGACGCCCGTGGCACCAAGGGTGAACAGCACTACGACAAGGCTCGTTGTGGTGCGAATCAGCGCGCTCATGTGCAAACCTCCAATGCTGCAAGAACAGGATAAGGTATTGAATCAGCGAAACGGGGGAATTAGCGGCTTCCAGACGTCATTGGCACAAATAGGCAGCGTCTCCAACCAGCCAGTCGTGCCGAATGAGTGAGAAAATATCGTAAGCAAGCGTGTCTTCCAACGCGACCACGGAATGTCCTTCGTTGGACGATATACTCATCGCCTGGCCGGACGCCACGATCTTCTCTTCCGCACCAAACTGGAACCGAAGCGAGCCGGTCATCACCAGAGCCATCTGTTCGTCTCGTGACGATGCTTCGGGACAACACATCCTCTCCTGAGGAAGATCTGCGCCACCCTGATCTTCTCGCCACGGATAAGCTTCCTCGACAGACTCTCGTTGGGATGGTCTGCCGGAACTCGCCCCCAGTCAAAGTCGAGCATAACGATCGAATACCCAGACCGCGCTAAACTACGCGGCACTCAACCGATGGAACGGTCGCAACTCGGCCTCAATGGGAAAGGGATGATGATCCGCTGCGAGCTGTCGCCTTTTCCGCGACACCGGGTTTTCGTGCAGCCTGCAGCCAGCGCACGGCAGCTGCCTTGAACATGCCCCCAACATCGGCCCGGTCGTCCACCCGGACCACTTCTCCCTTCAAGACCAGCGGCCGAGTCATTCGAACCGGAAGAGAGATATGCAGGGTCAGCTGCATGCCAACCTGTATCTCCGACATGGTCAGAAAACAGGCTCCCGACGTGCTGTAATCCTGAAGCTTGCTGCTCTCGTGCAGCGTTTTGGGGCCCGCTTCACCTGTGTATTCGACCTTCCAGTTCACGGGTGTCCGCGGATGCGTCCTCTGCTCCTTGATGCCAGACATGGTTCACCTCGCCGAAGGGGGGCTGCGCGGCAAGAATGCTCACCAAAATCGGTCTTTACCCTCAGAGGATGGATTGGAACCGTGCCCCCAGATCTCAGCCGGCGCGGGCTAGTTCAGCAGAGCTTCACCCCCGGCCAAACAACTCGGTGGCGAAAGCCTCTCTTCGCCGGCATGGGACATGCCAAAGGCAGCTTAGCAATTCCACCGTCCGATGTCCATAAGGCCCCAGACCCCAGACCGGCGGACAGGGTTCAGGCCGGCGCGAACGCCGGCACAGGGCAGCCCGATGTTGGGAACCCCCTGCGCCGGCGCGCTTTCCCAGGCCTCCGGACTTCGCCGGTTGTTCTTCGGCGGAGGCGTCAGTACCGCTTACCGTCGCCCACCCCGCTTGCTTTGCAACAAAACCCGCGATTTCTTGATTGACAGAATCTACCACTAGTGTCCCAACGTTGAGGCGGCTTGATTCATTAAGAGATTGATCACGAGACGATTACAAACCGGATTAGATTTTTCGATTTGAAATTGTTTCGAGCCCTTCAGAATTTTCTTGAGCAATTTCAGGGATTCCTTCTTGACATCGAACCCAGAAAGTTACAGGCAATGGAGAGTTCAGATTAGCGGGCATACTTCCGTATTTTCACGGAAGGAGATGCTATTTGAACTCCGGCAAATCGATCTTTTCTCAACTGATGGACTTTGTTCCCCGTTACGAGTTCCACAAATGTGTCCAGCGCTACAACGGTCAT
>VFZK01000144.1 GCA_016871215.1 Acidimicrobiia bacterium
GTCGAGCTGTTCTTCAAGTGGATCAAGCAACATCTTCGAATCAAAGCGTTCTATGGAACCAGCGAGAACGCCGTCAAGTCTCAAGTCTGGATCGCCGTTTCCATTTACGTCCTAGTCGCGATCGTGAAAAAACAGCTCAATCTCAACTTCAGTCTCTACACAATTTTGCAAATTCTGAGTCTGACTTTGTTCGAAAGAAGGCTGATTTTACAGGTACTTTCAGAGATTGAGCCCGCACCTGCTCAGCGGCCTATGAGCAAACAACTGAACCTATTCAACTTATAGTTGGACACTAGTGAGTTGGAATGAATATGTTCCTCCGCCTCAGCATCCTGGTGACCCTAGCCTTTTCGGCCCCGCTCTTCGCGACGGAACACCCTGCTGCGCAGCAGGGTGGAGCGAAAGTCAGCTACTTCCGCCAAGTTCGCCCGATCCTGCAGCGGCACTGCCAGGGATGCCACCAACCGGCATCCAAACAGGCTGGGCTGTTGTTGACAAGCTACGAAGGATTCGCGAGCGGTGGAAAGAGCGGTCCTTCTTATCTGACAGGCCAACCGGATCAAAGCTTGGTTTTGGCTTACCTCAAAGGAGATCGACAACCGCGCATGCCTCTCGGTAGCGAGTCGCTGCCCGACGAGCAAATCGACCTGTTCCGGCGCTGGATTGCTGAGGGGGCAAGCGACGACACACCAGAAGCAGCGCGCGACAAACTGGTGGCTGGAAAAGCGGCCTCGTACTCGGTCGCTCCGCTCATCACCGCCTTGGCCTACTCGCCCGATGGCGCGCTGTTAGCGGTCTCCGGCTACAGGGAGGTCATCATCCATCGTGCTGACGGATCAGGACTCGTTGCGCGCCTGCTGGGCGTTTCGGATCGGGTTCAGTCGCTCGCCTTCTCGCCCGACGGCCAGTTGCTGATCGCAGCTGGGGGCACTCCAGCACGGTTCGGAGAAGTTCAAATTTGGGACGCACTTTCTCATGCAATGAAGCGTTCCGTCATGGTTTCTTCCGACACCGTATTCGGGGCCTCGTTTTCGCCGGATGGCACCCGGCTGGCGGTAGGCTGCGCCGACAACACGGTTCGAATCTTCGAGGTCGGTACGGGCAAAGAACTGCTGAAGCTGGCGCACCACGATAATTGGGTGTTCGGCACGGCCTTCTCGCTGGATGGCAAGCGGCTTGTTTCAGTTGGGAGAGACCGAGCTCTGAAACTAACCGAAGCCTCTACGGGCGCGTTTCTGGAAAACCTGAATACCCTTAGGGCCGAGCTCAACTCCGTGGCGCGCCATCCTCGCAGAAATTGGGTTTCCGTGGGAGGTGAGGATCGCGTTCCTTACCTCTACACGATGGATCGTCCCCGAGCTCTGCGAGTTGGAGAAGAATCGACGCTGATACGGCAGTTCGAGCGGCAAGATGGCTCGATTCTCGCTCTTGCTTTCCGGCCCGATGGCCGGCGTCTTGCGGTGGGCGGTACTGGCGCCGAAGTCCGCATCTACGATTCCGATACCGGTCGAAAGGTGTGTTCTTTGGCAGGCCACGACGGCAGTGTGTATGCGGTTGTGTTTCATCCCAAGATGGAACTCGTTGCCACCGGTGCCTTTGATGGAACACTGCGCGTTTTCGAATCTGAAACAGGCAAGTTGGTGAGGTCGTTCGTTCCCGTTCCTTTGGAAAAGTCAGCGGTGTCGATGAAGTGAAGGCGGCTGTGCCGCCGCAATGAAGCCAGCGGCGAAGGCGGACGGATCGGAACGGTTTTGGCAGTCTGTGGTCTTCAGGAGGGGCGATTGTTTACAGCTTCTGATTCCCAGGGAGTGAGGTGGGTTCATCGGCGAGGGATTGTCCTTGGCATCGCAGTCGCGGCCGGGCTGTTGGCTGCAGCCGAGGCAGCTCCTCCGGTGCTGCGTGGGCTGCAACCTCGGGGAGCGCAACGGGGGCAGGCTCTAAAGGTGACCTTCGTGGGCGACTCGCTGGGAGCCGGAGCAGAGATCACCACGACCGTTCCCGGCGCCTTCTCTAGACTGGCTCCATCCCCTGAAAAATCTGGAAGCGAGCTTCCTTTCCTGCTCCAGCTTCGAGAAGATGCCGTCCCTGGACTCTATCCGGTTCGCGTGAGGACCGAAGAGGGCATTTCGAACGTGCTGCTTTTTGCCGTTGGCACTCTCCCGGAAACTGTCGAGTCCGAGTCGCTTCTGGCAGAGAAAGAACGCTCCGAGAAACTAACGAACGACAAACCGGCGTCAGCTGAGAGGTTGGCCGTACCCGTAACCGTCAATGGCACGCTGATAGGACCTGATCAGGATTACTATCGCTTCACAGCCAAAGCCGGAGAACGTCTCGTGTTCGAGGTCGACGCGCGGCGGGCTGGTTCGGCCATTGACCCGGTCGTACGGGTCATGACGCCCGCTGGAAGAGAACTCGCCGTCAACAATGACGCCTTCTCCAGCGGAGTCGATGCACGTGCCGAGGTCGCTTTTCCTCAGGCAGGCGAGTATCTCGTATTGGTCCACGACGCCAAGTACAGCGACCAGGATCAGAATTTCTACCGCCTCAAAGTTGGTTCCTATCCCTATGCCGAGTCTATCTTTCCGCTTGGGGCCCAGCGTGGTAAAACAGTCGATGTGTCCTTCGCGGGTGGCAACCTGACGGCGCCTGTCGTCACCAAGATCGCGTTGCCATCCGACAAGCGTACTGCCTATTTCGCCGCCGGTGTGCTAGGGAGCGCCAGTTTGCCGTTTCTCCTGCGGCTGGGTGACTTGCCGGAACTGCTCGAGCCTCAGTCAGCGCCACCCATGTCCCCTCCCAGGCCATCTGGGTCCGGAAAAGGAAGATCCCAGCCCACCGGGCGTCCGGTTGACCTGCCAGCGTCCACAGTCATGAACGGCCAGATTAGCCGGCCTGGCGAAATCGATCGATACCGAGTTGCTGTCAAGCCCGGCGAACATTGGGCTTTTGAGGTGGAAGCTGCTTCCTTGGGGCTGTCGAAGCTGCTCGGGGTGTTGTCAGTGGACGATGGGGCTACGAACAAGCGCATGGCGCTGACCGAACTGGGGCCAGAGGCCGGAACCAATCCGTTCAGTTTCGAGAATAGCCGCAACGAGGTCGACCCGCGGCTAAGCCTGCTCATCCCTGAAGGTGTCGATCATGTCTTCGTCTCTCTTGAAGACTTGCTCGGACGCGGTGGTGCCGGCTTTGGTTACCGCCTGACGGCCTTTCCGCACCTCCCCGATTTCACCGTCGAGCTGCTCACACCCTATGTCAACCTGCCGGAAAACGGGACCGCTGCAATTGAGGTCCTTGTTGGGCGCCGCGGCTATAATGGCCCAATTCGGCTCGTCATTCCCGACTTGCCGGAAGATGTGATCCAGGAAGGAGGGAGCATTCCGGCAGAACTCAATCCGCCTGAAGACCGGCGCGCCTTCGCCCTGGGGTATCTGACAATCACGGCCAAGCCCGGAGCCCGGCATCGGTGGTTCGATGTCACGGTTTGGGCGGAGGCTCTCGACTCCAAGCTGCCGATCCGAAAGCGTGCTGTGACTCCGGGCATGGTGCAGGCGATTCGCGGCGCCCGACAAAAGCCTTTCAAGGCTCCGTGGCTCGGCGCGGCACTCCCCGTGTCGGTGGCAGAGCCGGTTCCTCTGCGCATTGAGCTGGCCAGGCGCCAGGTACGGATCTTCCAGGGTGGGGAGTCCGCTGTGGCGTGGAAGTTGGTCAAGGAGCCGCGAGCTGGCGCCGCAATCAAGGTGGAAAACCCTCGCCCCACAGCCTCCATCAAGGACCTGCGGGTGCTGCGACGCCCTGAGGGAATGGATTTCATGGAAGAGGGGGCCTTTCACATTCTCACAACCTATGCGACTCCGCCGGCCACCTTCGACTTGGTGGTAGATGCGTCCCGAATCGTTGGCACGAATTCCGAGAGGCTAGCCACAGCCCCAGCACTCAAAGTGGAAATCGTTCCTGGCTACCAGCTCAAGTTGGTGTCCGAAAAACTTGAGGTCAAGGCTGGCGAGACCGTCACCCTGTCCGGGAAGATCGAGCGCGAGCCTGGTTTTGACGCCGTCATCAGGTTGCAACTCGAAGATCTGCCTCCGCAAGTCTCTTCACAGGAGTTGCTTGTTGCGGCGGATCAGGAGACCTTCCGGATGCTCGTCACGGCGGCGCCAGACGCTCCATCCGGCGGCTTCGATATTCGGCTGGCTTCGTCGGCAACTGTGGCCAGTCGAACTGACAAACAGGAGTTTCGAATACCCGATCGCACCGCGCGGTTGGAGATCGTCGGAAAAGCGACTGCAGGCGCGACGGCTCAGTAGCCGCCGGGTACCGACAAGCTTCCCAGCCCACAGGGTCGATGTTGAGAGACTTCTCTAGGAGTTAACTCATGGTTGGCTTTTCCCTTGCAATCTTCTTTTTTTTGATGCTTGCACAACCTGGGTTCGAGGCCTTCGCAAACGATATTCGGCATCGAACTCAGAACCGTGAGATCGTCTCAGCCAAAACAACCGCATCGGCTCGAACCCAGGCTGCCAGGAATACGGGTCGAGGCGCGCAGCTTGCGTTGAAGGTTCAACCCTCCAAGCTTGTGCTCGCCGGACCGATGGATATGCGCAGACTGCTGGTTTCCGCCCAGCTCGCCGACGGCAGCCAGGTGGACGTTTCCCGAAGCGCAACGCTCACGGCGCTGGACGACCGCATTCGGATCGACGCCGACGGCTTCGTTTCGGGGCTGAAAGAAGGCGAGTCGCGAATTCGCATCGACGAGCGCGGCGCGCAGGTCGAAGTGCCGGTGACCGTTCTGCCGGCGGCTTCTTCCAAAGTCAGCTTCGTGCGCGATGTGATGCCGATCGTCAACAAGGCGGGGTGTACCTCGGGAACCTGTCACGGCGCTGCCAAGGGTAAGAACGGATTCAAGCTCTCGCTGCGCGGGTACGACCCCCAGTTCGACTACGAGATGTTCGTGCACGACGTCTCCGGTCGGCGGATCAATCGTGTCGATCCCTCGCACAGCCTGATGCTGGCCAAGCCAACCATGCAGGTCCCGCACGGCGGCGGACTGCGTTTCGACCTGGATTCTCGCTATTACGGGACGCTGTTGAACTGGATTTCCCAGGGAACTCCCTACGGCGATCCGGTGGCGGCGCAAGTCAAGCGAATCGAAGTCCTGCCTGGCGAGATTCTGATGCCCCGTCCTGGGTTGGTCCAACAGATGCAAGTCACAGCGCATTACGGCGATGGTTCCAGCCGAGATGTCACTCGCGAAGCGTCGTACACCAGCAGCGTACCCACGGTGGCTGAAGTGAGCCAGGATGGACATCTGAAAACGCTGCGCCGTGGGGAAGCGGCGTTGCTGGTTCGCTACGAAGGCCGCTTCCTCCCCGTCGCCATCACGGTACTCGAAGGACGCCCGGGGTTTCGATGGACTCAATTGCCCCAACACAACTACATCGACCGCCATGCGGATGCAAAGCTGAGGAAGGTCGAGATCCTTCCTTCCGAGATCGCCGGGGATGCCGAGTTCCTCCGCCGTGTCTACCTTGACCTGATCGGCATTCCGCCGACACCCCAAGAAGCGCGGGCTTTCCTAACCGAGCCCGGCGAGCCGCGATTGAAGCGCAGCCGTTGGATCGACAAGCTCATGGCCCGCCCGGAGTTCGTAGACCATTGGACGGTGAAGTGGGGCGACCTGTTGCAGAACACCCGGAAATTCGTCGGCGACAAAGGGGTCTGGCAATATCGCGAGTGGATTCGAAAGTCCCTGGCAGAAAACAAACCGCACGACCAGTGGGTGCGCGAGGTGCTCACGGCACAGGGCAGCACCTTTGAGAATCCGGCCGCCAATTTCTTCCGAATCGCCAGGAATCCCAAAGTCGCGATGGAGACGACAACCCAGGTCTTCTTGGGGATTCGAATGGTGTGTGCGCAGTGCCACGATCACCCGTTTGAACAGTGGACCCAGAATCAGTACTTTCAGATGGCAGCCTTCTTCTCGGCCATAGGCGTCAAGGAAGGCGCGGATAGTCAGGAAGAGATCGTCTACCTGAAACGCAACGAGGAAGAGCGCGACATCAAACATCCGAAAAGCGGGAACGTCGTTGCCGCAAAGTACCTTTTTGGAGACAACACAAAAGAGGCCTCTCAGGAAGGAGACCGGCGCGATCGGCTGGTTCGCTGGCTCACCTCGAAGAACAACCCTTACTTCGCCAAAGCCGTCGCGAACCGCATTTGGAGTTACTTCTTCGGGCGCGGAATTATCGATCCTGTGGACGATATTCGCGCCGGCAACCCACCTAGCAATGAACCGCTGCTGGCTGCTTTGACAAAAGACTTCACTGATCACAATTTCGACTTGCAGCATCTGATTCGCACAATCGTGAACTCTCGCACTTACCAGTTGACCTATCGCACAAACGAATGGAATCGGGCAGACGAGATCAACTTTTCCCATGCCTTGCCACGCCGCCTGCCCGCCGAAACATTGTTCGACGCGATCAGCGTCGCAACCGGCAGTGTGTTGAAGTTCAAGGAAGTGCCGCTAAATTTTCGTGCCCAACAGTTTCCCGATCCCACAGTCGGGATGGGTGGCTTTCTCGATCTCTTCGGGCGACCCCAACGCGACTCCGCTTGCGAGTGTGAACGGCGCAGCGATGTCAGCTTGTCGCAAGCCTTGAATCTCATTAATGGCGCTACCGTATCGGATGCGATCGCCGATCCCGAGGGCCGCATAGCGCAGTGGGTGATCGCCAAGCTGCCCGACAAAAAGCTGGTAGAAGAGTTGTACCTGGCAGCGCTCAGCCGCGCTCCGGAGTCCAACGAATACGAATTGGGGCTCAATTACCTGGCGCAAAGCCCGAATCGCGCCGAGCGGGCACAAGATCTGATGTGGGCATTGCTCAACAGCAACGCCTTCTTGTTCAATCGCTAATCGCATCACCGATGGCGTTGACAAAACTCTGCACGAGCTGATACGCATTTAAGGAGGTTCTTATGCTTTCCATTCCCGGAGCCAACGTTCGCTGCTGTGACGGACCGACCCGGCGCGAGTTCTTGCGCGTCGGCGGAGCCACGCTGTTTGGCTTGAGCCTGCCGCACTTCCTGTCGTGGAAAGCGCTCGCTTCGGCCAACACTGTTAACGGGGTGCAGAGAGGTAAACCTTTCGGCAATGCCAAATCAGTTGTGCTGCTCTTCCTGCAGGGAGGGCCGAGCCACCTGGATATCTGGGATCCGAAACCGAATGCTCCTTCGAATATTCGAGGCGAGTTCAAACCGATTAAGACCAAGGTCGATGGCATTCAAGTTAGCGAGACGATGCCGCTGTTGGCCAACCAGATGGACAAGATTACCCTCATTCGCTCGCTGAGCTACACGCCGGCCGGCCTGTTTAACCACACGGCCGCCATCTACCAGATGATGACCGGCTACCCACCCGATAAGGTGTCGCCCTCTGGCCAGCTGGAGCCACCGTCGCCGCGTGACTTTCCTCACATGGGCAGCCACGTTGCCAAGATGAAGCCACCTCATGAGGCGATGCTGCCATTCGTCGAGATGCCGCGGCCATTGCAGGAAAGCAGTGTCATCGGCAAAGGAGGCGCCGCTGGGTTTCTGGGGAAGGCGTATGATCCCTACCGGCTGTACCAGGACCCCAACAAGACTGTAAAAACCGAAGATCTGACTTTGCGCGCGGACGTACCTCCCAGCCGGCTGAAAGACCGGTTCAATCTGCTCAAAGGCATCAACGGCTCCATGCCCGACCTGGAGAAATCAGTCAGTTCCTTTGCCTTGAA
Organism: Acidimicrobiia bacterium; assembly: GCA_016871215.1. GTDB lineage: Bacteria > Acidobacteriota > Terriglobia > Versatilivoradales > Versatilivoraceae > VFZK01. The sequence goes on from VFZK01000144.1 coordinate 7,773, forward strand.
CGAGTACTATGAGAAAGCGTACGATCTGGTGCTTTCCGGGAAAGCCCGCGACGCGTTCAATCTCGAAAAAGAACCCGTAGCGACTCGCGATCGCTATGGGCGCACCACTTTTGGGCAGGGCGCGCTGCTGGCGCGGCGGCTGATCGAAGCCGGTACCCGATTCGTGCAATTGAACTGGCCCGCTGTGGCGAACGGCAACCCCGAGGTGGACGCCTGGGATACGCACGCCGCCAATTTCGGGCCGCTGAAGAATCTGCATTGCCCCATTCTGGACAAGGCCCTGTCGGCCCTGATCGAAGACCTGGACCAGCGAGGTCTGTTCGAAAACACGCTGCTGGTAGCGGTTGGCGAGTTCGGCCGTTCGCCGCGTCTGGGAGTCAGCACTTCTGGAAATTCCAATGCTCCCGATGGCCGCGACCATTGGCCCTATTGTTACACCGGTGTTGTTGCCGGAGCGGGCGTGAAGCGTGGAACGCTCTACGGAAAATCCGACGACACAGGATCGTCTCCTCTGGAAGACCCGGTGCATCCGACGGACCTGGTCGCGACGATCTACTATGCTTTGGGAATCGATCCGGCTATGGAAGTGTTGAACGACTTAAACCAGCCCAGGGAGTTAGTGAAGGGAAATCCGTTGTTGAAGTTGTTTGCTTAAGGTCGCAAGGCAAATCAGGCAGCCGTTGCAGTCTGATAGTCAGCCCTCTCACCCAGCCTCTCTCCGCGCTAGGCGAGAGGGCCGCTGCAGCGAAAGACGGTTGTACAGGGCTGCCGCCTGCCAAGTCCAATAGTCCATTCAGTCAATCCCACCCATTCCAAGGAGGAATTATCATGGCAAGTAATCGCGGTGTTGCCTACATGAAGCCCGGTGAAGTCGAGATCCAAAGCATCGACTATCCGAAGCTTGCTTTGGGAAACCGGAAGTGCGAACACGGAGTCATTCTCAAGATTGTGTCGACCAACATCTGCGGCAGTGACCAGCACATGGTGCGCGGCCGCACGACAGCCCCGCAGGGTATCGTCTTGGGCCACGAGATCGCGGGCGAGGTCATCGAGGCTGGGCGCGATGTCGAGTTCGTCAGGGTCGGGGATCTGGTGTCGGTTCCGTTCAATATCGCCTGCGGCCGCTGCCGCAACTGCAAAGAGCGAGCGACCGGGGTTTGCCTCAACGTGAACCCCGCCCGGCCTGGAGCGGCGTATGGATACGTCGACATGGGAGGCTGGATTGGCGGCCAGGCCGAGTACGTCATGGTGCCTTACGCAGACTTCAACCTCCTTAGGTTTCCAGACAAGGCGCAAGCCATGGAAAAGATTCGCGACCTCACCTGTCTGTCGGACATCCTGCCGACGGGCTATCATGGGGCTGTTTCGGCTGGAGTCGGCCCCGGATCGATCGTCTACATCGCTGGTGGCGGCCCGGTGGGGTTGGCTAGCGCCGCATCTTGCCATCTCCTGGGTGCCGCTTGCGTCATCGTCGGCGACCTGATTCCCGAGCGGCTGGCGCAGGCCAAGAGCTTCGGGTGCGAAGTCGTCGACGTTTCCAAGAGTGCTACCGTCGCCGAGCAGATCACGCAAATCGTCGGAGCGCCTGAAGTGGATTGCGCCGTCGACTGCGTGGGCTTCGAAGCCCGCGGTCACGGCAAGGATGCCGCTCGTGAAGCACCTGCTACCGTATTGAATTCTCTGATGGAAATCACCCGCGCCGGCGGCTCCCTCGGTATTCCTGGCCTCTACGTCACCGGCGATCCCGGCGGAATCGACGACAACGCGAAAGTCGGCAACCTGAGCATTCGCATCGGCCTCGGTTGGGCAAAGTCGCATGTCTTCACCACGGGCCAGTGCCCGGTCATGAAGTACAACCGGCAGCTCATGAACGCGATTCTCTATGGCAAGATCAAGATTGCGCAAGCGGTCAACGTCACCGTCATCAAGCTGGAGGAAGCGCCTCAAGGCTACAAAGACTTTGACAAGGGCGCGGCAAAGAAGTTCGTAATTGACCCACACGGCATGGTGTCGAAGAACTAGCGAGGCAATGGAGGCCGCTGGGGTTTGGTGGGAAGGGCCGAAGATCGATCCGCCAGGGTTGACGAAGCCACAGGACGCGACTTCGTCAACTCTGGGTCCTGAGACATCTTTCGTTGTCCGCTGATACCCCTTTTGTCCGTACGCTGCGAAATCCTCGGCAAGCATCGAAGGAATCGGCCTTCGGTGGTTTGGTTATCGATTGGCCGCTCTGGCAGTTCGCCGTGCGCGTCGCCTTCCCAGTCTCGGCCAAGCTTCGGCTTGTTGACGGTTTCCTTGTCAGCAAGGCCGCTCTCAAGCTCGGCAACGCGCACAGCTTTTCACACGCAGCCTTTCTCCCTCGCCAACGATCGTTGGAGGTCGACAGCGCCCGCTTCGCCGCTTTTCTTTCCACCCTATGGTGCGCCTGCCTTCGCTAGTGCATGTTCTTCGTTCGGCCCACGAGACGGGACGCCGCTTCCCCTGGACGCTGCTTTCCGCATTCGTTAGCGCCTGCCTCTGTTGGCTCCTCATCGGCAACTGGAATCGCTGGAAACCCTACGAAGAAGCATTGAGCCGGTTGTTGCTGCCGTCGATGTTGGGCATTTCGGTGTTCTTCGCTACCGCGCTGTGGCTCGAACGCTCTCGATTGGCCGATCGACGGCACTGGATGGGTCTCGTCGTCGGACTAGCGGTTCTGGCAGTTTATTTCCTCTCTTACACTCCAGAGATACCCCAGATCTACATCTACCGATTCGTTCAGGTGGCAGTCGCAGCTCATCTCTTGGCCGCAGTGGCGCCGTTCTACCGCAGCAGCATCGGCGCTTTCTGGGAGTTCAACAGGATTCTCTTTCAGCGCATTCTTCAGTCGTTTGTGTTCTCGACCATCCTCTTTGCCGGCCTCGCAGTGGCGCTGTGGGCCGTGCAGTCGCTGTTGGGCGTCAAAGTCGACTGGAAGGCTTACTACTTCCTGTTTCTTTCTGTTGCCTTCATCTTCAACACCTGGTTTTTTCTCGCAGGAGTCCCTTCGGATCTGCAGGAGTTGGAGATCGAGTACGAGTATCCCGCCGGACTAAGGCTGTTCGTGCAGTTCATTTTGCTGCCCTTGGTGACGCTCTATGTGGTCATACTCTATGGATATCTTCTAAAGATCCTCATCATCCGTGAGTGGCCGCGCGGAACCATCGGCTGGCTGGTTAGTGTCGTGTCGGTGTTCGGGATGCTTGCCCTGTTGTTGGTACATCCCTTGCGCAACCGGCCCGGTCACCGTTGGATTCAGCTTTACTCACGCTCGTTCTACGTTGGGCTGTTTCCCTTGATTGTGCTGTTGCTGATGGCAATCTGGCGGAGGTTGTCCGAGTATGGCTTGACGGAAGATCGCTACTTTCTCCTCGTGCTCACTTTGTGGATGACGGGAATTGCCGCCTATTTCTCCTTCGGACGGCAGCCCAGCATCAAGCTCATTCCGGTTTCGTTGGCGCTGGTCGCAATGCTCACAATCGCGGGCCCTTGGGGACCCTATACCTTGTCGCTATACATAGCGTCATAAATAATGCTGCATAATGTTCTTGCTTTCAAAGCCTCTCCTTGCCATAGTCGAAGGGCAAGGAGGGCTTTGCCCATGCGAAAACTTACGATTTCGGACAAAGAAGTCATGCGCCTGGCCGTGCAGCAAGAGATCACGCGCTCGGAAGAATCGCGATACGACCACCGTCTGCACGGCATTTTGCTGGTGAGTCAAGGGCT